>JAFUUR010000212.1 GCA_017477695.1 Oscillospiraceae bacterium
GGAAGCGTTGATGAACAGGGAGAACACGAAGCTCATCGCCACGATCGCAACGGTCGAGAGGACAGCCCCGGGATAAGCGCTGTAGCAGTCGCTGCGGCGCTTGGACACGATATAGACGCCCCAGAAGATTACAAACTCGATCCCGCCCAGCAGGATGAAGCGGAACCACTGCCAGGAGCGGCTGATATCCACGAACGGCAGGTAGCCGTTGATCAGCTCCAGGATATCCCGCCCCGTGAACATGACGATGATCGCAAAATACATCGCCGCCAGAAACGCCAGCGCAAAGACCACGCTGAAGAGGATATCCCACAGGCCCTGATAGCGTTTCCCGCCCTGCATCTCGCCGATGGTGCTCTGCAGCGTCCGCACCGCCGCCGAGGCCGAGGTGACCAGAACGGTCACGCCTGCGATCAGGATGGCCTTGCTGTTGCTGGTCGCAACGTGCAGCAGGAACGAGCGCAGCAGGCGCGTGCTCTCCGCGCTCAAAAACTGTTCAACGAAGCCGAGGATCTGCAGCGCTCGCTGATAGTTCTCCCCGAGCAGCGCATACAGACAGATGATCAGCGGAAAGAGCGTCATCGTCATATAATACGACAAGGCGGCGGACGCCTTCGGCCCCTTCTTTTCCATATAGAGTTTGACGACTGCGCGCACCAGGCGCACGAACCTTGCCATAACGAACCGCCCTATCTGTGTGTTGCCGTATCTATCTTACGGAGCCGGATCGGGAATATGCGTATTTCCCATGTTGAAGCCTTGATGAATTCGTATTATAACAGGAAAAAGCTCCTCTATCAAGAGGAGCTTTTTCGTATTCGTGTCAGATCACTTGGTGTTGAAGATCTTGAAGATGCTGTCAAAGGGATCCTCCGGGGGCGCTTCGGGCGCCTCGGCGGGCGTCTCCGGCTCCGCAGCGGGAGGCGGGACGGCGGCAACGGCAGCGGCCTTCTCAGCCGCACCGGTAAAGAGGCCCTGGGGCTTCGGGGCAGCCGGGCGCAGGGGCTGTGCTTCCGCTTTCTCGGGGGCGTTGGGCGCTTCCTCAAAGCCTGTCGCGATCACGGTCACCCGGATCTCGTCCTGCATGCTGTCGTCGAAGGTCGCGCCGAAGATGATGTTGGCGTCGGGATGCGCCGCCTCCTGCACGAGGTTGGCCGCGGCTTCCACGTCCTCCAGGCCCATATCTTCGGAGCCGGTGATGTTGATGAGCACGCCACGCGCGCCGTTGATGGAGGTCTCCATGAGGGGGCTCGCGACGGCCATGCGGGCAGCATCCTCCGCCTTGCCCTTGCCGGCGGCATGGCCCACGCCCATGTGCGCAAAACCGGCGTTCTTCATGATGCAGGTCACGTCGGCAAAGTCGAGGTTGATGAAGCCGGTGTTCTTGATCAGATCGGAGATGCTGGTAACGGCCTGACGCAGCACGTCGTCCGCGATCTCGAAAGCGTTCGCGAGGGTGACCTTCTGGTCGGTCGCGAATTTCAGTCTGTCGTTCGGGATGATCAGCAGGGAATCCACTCTGCCAAGCAGATCCTTGATGCCCTCGTTCGCCTGATCCATGCGGCGCTTGCCCTCGAATTTGAAGGGCTTGGTCACCACGCCGACGGTCAGCGTGCCGGCCTCGCGGGCGATCTCCGCGACCGTGGGTGCTGCGCCCGTACCGGTGCCGCCGCCCATGCCCGCGGTGATGAACACCATGTCCGCATCTTCAATGGCCTTGGCTATGTTGTTGCGGCTCTCCTCGGCGGAGCGCTTGCCGATCTCGGGATCGGAGCCTGCGCCCTGGCCGTGGGTCATCTTCTCGCCGATCTGGATCTTCTGATCCGCATTCGACACCGCCAGCGCCTGCCTGTCCGTATTGATGGCGATGAACTCGACGCCCTGCGTGCCGGCCTTCACCATTCTGTTAACGACGTTGTTGCCGGCGCCGCCGACACCAACGACCTTGATCGTCACGACATTTTCCGGACCCGATTCGGCCTTGAAATCCATATGCTTGCCTCCTATATTTCTTGCATCCTTGCGTGTGTTTAACAACAAGTTTCAGTATCACATATATTATTACATTTTCTTGCAATGGTCAATAGCTTTTTTAGATTTTGCGAAAACTTTTGTAAGCTCTTTGTAACCCCGTCAGTTTGGACTGAAGCGCGCCGTCACCCCATCCGACACGTCAATGATGCCGACGTCGCCCTCTTTCAGCATGTCCAGCACGGCGATGAACATACCAAATTTATACTCCACGTTCTGAAACTGCCCCAATACGACGGTATACTTTCCTCCGTAGGAAAACTCCGGGCTTTGATAGTCGGAGAAATCGATCCTTGTCACGTCGCGCGTGAGACCGCGCTCCTGGATCTGATACAGGATCTCCGCGAGATAATCCACGGGCTCCTGCACCTCGCCCTCGGTGTGCATCTGCTCGCCGATGAGCAGCGTGCCCGGGCGGATGCCGACCACGGGCACCAGCGATTCGGTCTCGCCCTCTGCCGCCTTGCCGAGCACCTTGCAGGTGTGATCCAGCGTCCACTGCTCTTCGCCCAGCTCCAGATAGGCCATGGCCGTACTCTCTTCCACCGTGATCACGACCTTGTTCGGCAGGCTCCGCTCCACGGTGACCTGCTCGATATACGGGAGCTTGGAGAAGGCGCGCCCGATCGCCGCGAAGCGGTCGAAGAAGAAGAGGTTGTCACCCTCCTCGATATCCACCGCGCGGATGATCTCTTCGTCCGTATAGTGTGTGTTCCCCTCCACGCGGATGTCGGACACACGGAAGAACACGCTCATCACGAAGATGACCGCCACGACCACGATCACGAACATCAGCGGCCCGCTGAAGCTGCTGCGTCGGCGTGGTTTCATATAGCCGCCCCGCTTGTTCTCGGGCGGTTGACTGCTTCGTATCGTTGCAGGCATAGTCGTTTCCTCAGAGTTTTTCAGTATTCCAGACAGACGTCCGCGCCCAGTGAGCGCAGGCACGCGTCAAAGCGCTCATAACCGCGCGTCACGTGTCCCTCGTCACAGATCACGGTCTCCCCATCCGCTGCGAGGCCCGCCAGGATCATCGCGGCGCCGCCGCGCAGATCTGTAGCGGACAGGGCCGTGCCGCGAAGGCGATCCACCCCTCGGATCAAGGCCGTTCTGCCGTCAAGGTCGATCTGCGCGCCCAGGCGGCGCAGCTCCGGCACCTGCCGGAAACGGTTCTCAAAAATATTCTCCGTGATCGCCGTGCGGCCTTCGGCTTTGAGCAGCGCCGCCATCAAAACGGGCTGCGCGTCGGTGGGAAAGCCGGGATACGGGGCCGTTTCCAGCGCGCCGATCCCGCGCAGTTTTCCGCCGGAGCGGATGCGCACGCTGTGCGTGCTGCTTATTATATCACAGCCGGCCTGATTTAGGAAGTAGAGAACGGTAGAAAAATGCTTCGGATCCGTATCGCGCAGCAGCACGTCGCCCCCGGTCGCGGCGGCGGCGCAGGCAAGCGTCGCGCCGACGATGCGATCCGGCATGATGCGGCAAGCGGCGCTCCTGCGCGGACGAAAGCCGGTGACTGTGATCGTGCCCGACCCGGCGCCGTCGACCTGTGCGCCGGCGGCGCGCAGAAAGCCCTGCAGCGCGACGATCTCCGGCTCGCGCGCGGCGCCGCGGATCACCGTCTCCCCTTTTGCGGCGCAGGCGGCGAGCATGGCGTTCTCCGTCGCGCCGACACTCGGTAATGGAAAGACGATCTCCGCCCCGCGCAGGCCGTACGCATGGCAGGCGATCTCGCCGCCGTCCTCCTCGATCTGCGCACCCAGCTTGCGCAGGGCCGCTAGGTGCAGGTCGATCGGCCGTTTTCCGAGTTGACAGCCGCCCGGGAGTGAAAGGCGCGCTTCTCCGCAGCGTGCGAGCAGCGCACCCATGAAGATCACGGAGGAGCGCATCTCCTCCATGAGCGCATGCGGGATACTGCAGCAGGAGAGCTGCGTGGAGTCTATGTAAACGCGGCCGTCCCGCTGCTCGGCCAGACAGCCGAGGTGGCGCAGGATGCGCAGGGCGGCGTCCACGTCCCGCAGCTGCGGAACGTGAAAGAGCTCGCAGCGCAGCGGGCACAGGATCGAGGCCGCCAGGATCGGCAGCGACGCGTTTTTCGAGCCCTGCACGGTGCAGCTTCCGGCCAGTCGTCTCCCGCCTCTGATATGCCATATCTCCATAAAACGACCCCCTGTGCATTCAAATCAAGCCATCTTATGCCGCAGGGGGACGATGTGTTCAGTTGTCGATCATTTCCGGCAGATCCCTAGGATCAGATCGCAGATCTTGTCGGTCGCGTCGGGCACGGAGAGCTGCGCCATCGCAGCCGACATGCGCTCGAGTCCATCCGGATCGGCCAGCAGATCCCGGATCTCCTGCAGGAGAGAGGCCGCGTCAAACTCGCCCTCCAGGAACACCTTCGCGCCGCCCGCGTTTTCCAATACGCGCGCGTTCTTTTCCTGGTGGTTGTTCGTCACGTTCGGCGAGGGCACGATGATCACGGGCTTTCCCATATAGGATAGCTCCGCGAGCGTTGACGCGCCGGCCCGGCACAGGATCAGATCCGCCGCCGCCATGACGCGCGGCATATCGTAGATATACGAGCGCAGCTCCGCGTTGCACGAGGCCGGATCGACCTGCAGACGGCTGAGCTTCTCCGCGACCTCCTCCTGGTACTGCGTACCGATGGAGTGGATCATGCGGAAGTCCTGCTGTCCCTGCATCAGCGGCAGCATGTCCGTCACGACCTCGTTCATGTGCCGCGCGCCGAGCGAGCCCCAGACCGATACCACGAGCGGCATGTCCATCGGCATGCCGAGCTCGCTCTTGGCGGATTCCCGCGTGTGACAGGCAAACTCCCCGCGCACGGGCGTTCCCGTGACGGTCACGCGCTGTGCGTCCGGGTAATACCGGCGGCTCTCTTCAAAGCCGACCATAACGCTGTCGACCCTGCCGGCCAGCATCTTCGTTGTAAGGCCCGGCACGGCGTTGCTCTCGTGCACGGCGGTCGGGATGTGCTGCTTGGCCGCCGCCGTGAGCACGGGGTAACAGACGTAGCCGCCCGTTCCGATCACAGCGTCCGGCTTGAATTCGCGAATGATCCGCCCCGCCTCGCGCTCGGCCGAAACGACGTTTCGCAGCGTGGCGAGATTATGCTTCAACGCACTGAGACTTTTTCCACGGCTCAAACTCGTGATGCGCAGCGGGCGGATCTCATAGCCCTCGCGCGGCACGAGCTCCATCTCCATCTTACCCTCCGCGCCGAGGAAGAGGATCTCGCAGTCCGGCAGCAGCTCTTTCAGCCGACCGGCCACGGCAAGAGCGGGGTTGATATGTCCGGCGGTACCGCCGCAGGTAAGGATAAATCTCATATCTTTCAGTCCTTTCCGACAGGCAGAGCCTATCGTCGCACCAATATGTCTCTGGAAGCGCTCAGGAGGATCCCCATCTCCCCCAGCTGGATCAGCAGCGCCGTGCCGCCATAGCTGAAAAACGGCAGCGATATGCCCGTACAGGGCACCAGGTTCGTGACGACCGCCACGTTCAAGAACACCTGGATGGCCAACAGCGTGCTGATGCCCGCACAGACCAGGAAGTCAAAGCGGCTGCGGCACTGCAGAGCGATCCAGAAGCCCCGCAGGATCAGAAGCGCAAACAGGCACAGGATCAGCGCCGCGCCGATGAAGCCCAACTCCTCACAGACGACGGAGAAGATGAAATCATTGTGCTCCTCCGGCAGGTACAGGAACTTCTGCCTGCTGCCGCCGAGACCGAGACCGCTCAAGCCGCCGGATCCGATGGAATAGAGGGACTGGACGATCTGATATCCCTCGTCCGAGGAGCTGGAGAAAGGATCGCGCCAGGTGCTGATGCGCGACGAAGCGTACGGAAAAAAGGTCAGCAGTACCGCGAGGCCCGCGCCTGCGCTGCCGAGGGCGGCCGCGAACCACCCGATCCCGGCGCCGCCGAGAAACAGCATCGCTCCGCCGAGCGCTATGACGATGATCGACGCGGAAAAATGCGGCTCCAGTACGAGAAGGCCCACGATCACGGCGAGAATGCCGAGAAACGGAAGGATCCCATAGCGAAAGGTCCGCATCCGCTCGCGAAATCTGCAGATCATCACGGAGAAGGACAGGATCACCGCGAGCTTTGCAAGCTCTGAAGGCTGCAGCGTCAAGCCGCCGACACCCAGCCACCGCCGGGAGCCGTTGGCCTTAACGCCGATCACCGGGACGAGCAGCAGCAGGAGCAGCGTAAGGAGCAGGAAAGGGAACGCATAACGCCGGTAGAAGCGCATCGGCAGGCGGGATGCCAGCAGCATCACGCACGTACCCAGAACGGCAAAGACCAACTGCCGGACGAAGTAGTAGACGGCGTTGCCGCCCGTCACATTCCCCGGGTCGTAGTAGGCTCTGGCATAACTGGACGACAGGACCATCACGACGCCCGTCACCAGCAGGCCCATCACCAGCAGGAAAAAGCTCACGTCAAAACCGCCGCGCCGTTCCTTCTCGGCGAAAGCGGAAAAGTCGGCGAGGCGGGCGCTCTCATAGCGCATACATCCACCTCCCCGACTTGTCTGCAGCCCTTACAGGTAGCGCTGATACACCCCTATAAAGGATATGACGGCAAACAGCAGAGATATGCCTGTAAATAGAACAAAAAGTTCTTTCTCCGTCCACTTTTTTCCCGTCCATCCGCCAAGCTCCAGATGGTGATGGAACGGCGCCATTTTGAAAACGCGCTTGCCGTGCGTGAGCTTGAAGTAGCCCACCTGGATGATATCGGAGAGCGTCTCGATGATATAGATGATGCCGAGCGTGATGAGGATGAGCGGCATGTCGTAGGCAAAAGCAAGGGCCGCCACCGCGCCGCCGAGGAAAAGCGAGCCTGTGTCGCCCATGAAGACCTTGGCGGGATTGAAGTTATAGCAAAGGAAGCCGCACAGGCCGCCCACCATGCCGGAGGCGAAGATTCCAAGCTGGAGGTACTCCTCTCCCCAGGCCATCGTGATCACGACGAAGAAGAGGAACACCGGGATGGAGGTGCCGCTGGCGAGTCCGTCTACACCGTCGGTGATGTTCACGGCGTTGTCCGTCCCCACGATGACAAAGGCGGCAAACACGAAATACAGCCACTCCGGCATATGGATCGTCGTATGGAAAAACGGAACGTAAAGGTTCGGCTTCAGGTAGCCGATGTGCCGCATGAGCAGCACGAACACGAGCGCCGCAGCAAGCTGCAGCAGGAACTTCATCCGCGCCGTCAGCCCGAGGTTCTGCTTTTTGTGGATCTTCTCCCAGTCGTCCAGCGCGCCGATGCAGCCGAACACCAGCGAGAAGAGCAGCACAAAGATGTGCACGAATTCCCCATGGAGCATCCCGTCGAAGCCGACGGTCAGGCAAACGACGATTACCGCGACGATAAACATCACGCCGCCCATGGTGGGCGTCCCGCGCTTGCCGGTATGGGGAGGCCCGTTCTGCAGGATCTCCTGCTGGGCCTTCACCTTCTGCAGCCAGGGGATATAGAATTTTCCGAAGGCAGTCGTGACCAGGAAGGCCAGTACGAATGCGCATATCAGCTTTATCGTCATGTTGAACTCCATCATAGAGCGCACGCGTCAGCGCGCGTTTTTTCTTTCGGCAAGATAATCGGCCACGAGCTCGCGCTCGTCCATGTGGTGCTTTTCGTGTCCGACCTCCTGGTAATCCTCGTGCCCTTTGCCGGCAAGCAATATTACATCACCGGGCGCCGCCTTGTCAATAGCCCAGTGGATCGCCTCGATCCGGTCGCAGATCGTCACAGCGGAGGCGCGGCTCCTTTTCATCCCGGCCAGGATCTCCTCGATGATCTGCATCGGTTCCTCCGTCCGTGGGTTGTCACTCGTCACGATGCAGACGTCCGCGTACTGCTCCGCGATCGCGCCCATGATCGGCCGCTTGCCCTTGTCCCTGTCGCCGCCGCAGCCGAACAGCACGATCAGTCTGCCGCTCGTCACGCTCTTGAGCGTCTTGAGCACGTTTTCCAGCGCGTCCGGTGTGTGCGCGTAGTCGATGAGGATCGCATAATCGCCGTCCGAGGGCACGAGCTCCATCCGGCCTTTTACGCCCTTCGCGTCCTGCAGGGCCGCCGCGCAGTCCCGCAGCGGGATACCGAGCGCCTGCCCCGCCGCCAGCACGCACAGCGCGTTGTGGACGGAAAACATTCCCGGAATCGCGAGGCGCGTCAAGGCGATCTCGCTTTCGCTCACCGCCGCGAAGCGCACGCCCGACGCGGAGAGCCGGATATCCTTTGCCACGAGATCCGCGGCGTTATCCTCCGCCGAATAAGTTCGGGCGGTGCAGGCCGCGTCCTCCATCATGAAGGTAGCCCAGGGGTCGTCCAGATTGAACACGCCGACCGCGCACTGCCGAAACAGCAGGCGCTTGGCCGCCGCGTATTCTTCCATACTCCCGTGGAAATCCAGATGATCCTGCGTGAGGTTCGTGAATACACCCACGTCGTAGCGGATCCCCGCCACGCGCTTGAGGCTCAGGGAATGAGAGGATACCTCCATGACCACGTGGGTGCAGCCGGCGTCCGCCATTTCCCGGAAAAGCCTGTGCAGCTCGTAGCTCTCGGGCGTGGTGCGCTCGGAGCTAATGAACGCGTCGCCGATCATCACGCCGTTCGTGCCGATCAGCCCCACCTTTGTCCCCGGCCTGCTCTCCAGCAGATGCTTCAGCAGATAGCTGGAGGTGGTCTTGCCGTTGGTGCCGGTGATGCCGATCATGGTCATCTCCGAGGCAGGGTCACCGAAGAACGCGCGGCTTGCAAGCGCAAGGCCGAGGCGGCAATCCTCCGTCCTGACCCAGGGGATGCCGCAGTTGGGCGCCGTCTCGCACAGGACGGCCGCCGCGCCTTTCTCCATCGCCTTGGGGATATACGCGTGTCCGTCGGAGGAAAAGCCGCGCACCGCGACGAACAGATCTCCCGGCTTCGCCGCGCGGGAGTCATAGCACACGCCCGTGATCTCGAGTTCGGGATCCGCTGTGCTTTCCAGGACGTCGACATTCTCAAGAAGGTCTCTCAGCTTCATCGTTTGCCTCTGTTTTCCTCAATATTTGCCGAGCATGGCTGCGTCTTCCCGCACCAGCGTCACGCTGATCACCGCGCCGTGCTCGAGCTCCGATCCAGCCTCCACGCTCTGACTGGCGACGAGCTGCGTCTCCGCATCGCTCACCGGGCTCACGGTCTGCAGGTACAGGCCGTAATAGGAGAGCGCGTCTCTCGCCTCACGGTAACTCATGCCGCTCAGGTCCGGCATGCGCTCCCGCTCCGCGGACGGCTCCGCGTCCAGGTACAGGATCACCTGCGTGCCGGCCGCGATGCTCACGCCGGCGCGGGGCAGCTGTCCCGTCACGGTGTCGCCACGGCCGATCGTTCTGTATTGCAGTCCCGCGTCCCGCAGCCGGCCGGCCGCCGTGTGCAGCCCGAGACCGCTGAGCGCGGGCATGGAAACGTCTGCGTTCTCCGCCTCTTCGCGGCTCAGATCCGGCTGCACGCCCAGATACGGGAGGATATCCGCCATCATCTGCCCCACGACGGGGGCCGCCATCTGTCCGCCGCTCACGTAGACGCCGGAGCGGTCCGACGGCGTATCGAGAAAGACCAGCACGGCGATCTGCGGATCGTCCGCCGGCGCGAAGCCGATAAAGGAGACGATATACTCCTTGACGCCCGTCTGTGCTTCCAGGCTGACCTTTTCACTGGTCCCGGTCTTGCCGCCGATGCGGTAACCGGCAACGGCGGCGTTGCGGCCGGTTCCGTCCTTCTGGTCGCCCACCACCTGCTCCAGGACGGTGCGCACCTTCGCGCTGGTCTCCTCGCTGATCACCTGCCGGCGCACGGTCGGCTCGCGCCGGTATGCGACGCCGCCGTCCGCGTCAAGCATTTCCCGCACGACGTAGGGCTGCATCAGATAGCCGCCGTTTACGCAGGCGCTTACCGCCGTGATCAACTGCAGCGGAGTGATGGTAAAGGTCTGACCGAAGGAAGCCGCGGCAAGCTGAGACAGGTTTTTCGGCGAGCAGAACACGTTCCTGCTCCACCAGATGCTGCCGCTTTCGCCTGAAAGATCGATCCCCGTGACGGCGCTCAGGCTCACGTCTGGGTCTTCCGCCAATTCAAGAAAGCCGAAGGCTTCGCAGTAACGGTAAAAGGTCTCCGCGCCGACGCGCTGCCCGATATTGACGAACGCTGCGTTGCAGGAATGCTGCACGGCCTGCGTCAGATCCTGTGAGCCGTGCCCTCCGTCCTTCCAGCAGCGGATCGGGCTGGTCCTGCCCTTGACGCTCACGCTGCCGCCGCAGTAAAAGCTGCTGTTGAGATCGACAGCACCCTCCTCCAGGGCCATGGAAAGCGTGATGATCTTGAAGGTAGAACCAGGCTCGTAGGTGTCGGAGAGCGCCTTGTTGCGCCATTGGCGCGTCTGTGCGGCACTCAGAAGCGCTTGAGCTTCATCCCCATCCTCCGCCGCCTCCACGAGGGCCCGCGCCTCGTCGCTCACGTCCAGAAAGTGATTCGGGTCATAATCATCCAACGAGGCCATCGCGAGGATCGCGCCGGTATTCACGTCCATCACGATCGCTCCCGCGCCGTTGCGGACGTCGTAATCGGCTGCTGCCTGCTTCAGATGCTTTTCCACGTAGTATTGGATGCCGGAGTCGATGGTCGTGACGATATCGCATCCGTCCCGCCCCGGCTCGAAATCCTCGAACCGATCGAACAGCAGGTCCGTTCCGAAGGCGTTTGTCGCGCGTACCGTCCTGCCCGCGCTGCCGGAGAGATAGGCGTCATAGCGCGCCTCGATCCCTTCCAGGCCGTAATTGTCCGTTCCGACGAAGCCGATCAAATGGCAGGCCAGGGACGAATTCGGGTAATAGCGCTTGGTGTCCGTCTCGAGACGTACGCCGCGCAGATCGTACCGCTCCTTGAAACGGCGCACGCGATCTGCCTGCTCCCGTTCGACCTTCCTTGCGACCGTCACGTACCAGGAGCCAGTCTTCGAGGCCTTCTCCAGGATTTCCTCATAGGGAAGACCTAGGATCTCCGACAGCTCCCGCGCGATCAGCTCCCGGTCTTCGCCGTAGAGCTCGATCTCAGCCGGGCTGAGATAGACGTTGTCCATCGAGGCGCTGACCGCCAGAGCGTTCATCTTCGTGTCGTAAATGACGCCGCGTGCCGCAGAGGTCGGCACCTCGCGCAGCTGCTGCTCGATCGCGAGCTGCTCATAGCGCTCGTGATCGACGATCTGCAGCTTGTACAGCCGTGCAAGCAGCACCGCGAACGCCGCGACGCCGCACAGTGCCATCATAAAAAGCGCCCGCCGGAGCATCCGGCGATTGGGGCCGGAGCCCACTGGGCCGGTCCGCCATAAGTCGTCTCTCATGCTACACTCCTGAAAACAGATTTATCTATCTATATTCAGAAGCTTATCCGTTTAGCCTCATCCGGGCGAAGCTCTCTATCCCTCCCGCGGGTATTCGAGATACACGATCTGCCCGGGTGAACAGGTCTGCATACCGAGCTCCTGCACGGCGCGCCGTTCGATCTCGCCGAGGTTCAGCATGCTCTCGCAGGCAGCGCTCCGGACAGCGTTTTCCTCTCGCAGCAGGGCGATCTCCTTCTCCAGCGCGGCCACTTCATCGTTGCGCGCGGTCAACTGAACGGCGCCCAGCAGGGACAGCACCAGCACCGCCGCTGAAAAGCCGAAGCAGATCGCGCAGAAGAGAAACTCTCTTATCCTTCTCACAGTCTATACGCGCTCGGCCACGCGCAGCTTCGCGCTGCGGGCCCGCGGATTGTCACGCAGTTCTTCCTCGCTCGGCAGGATCGGCTTGCGGCTGACACTGCGCAGCGTCTTGACGAAGCCGCAGGTACAGACCGGCGCTTCCCGCGGGCAGGTGCAGCCGTCTTCGCGCGCGTGGATCCCGCTTTTTACGATGCGGTCCTCCAGCGAGTGGAAGCTGATCACGCAGAGCCTGCCGCCGACCTTCAGCTTGTCCGGCGCCGTTTCGAGCATGCGGGCGATCGCGTCCAGTTCGTCGTTCACGGCAATGCGGATCGCCTGGAAGCTGCGCTTGGCTGGGTGCTGCTTTTCGCGCAGCGCCGCGGCGGGCATCGCGCTTTTGATCACGTCAACGAGCTCAAGCGTCGTTTCGATCGGTTTTTTCTCCCGCTTTGCCAGGATCGCCGCGCTGATGCGCCTGGCGTATCGTTCCTCACCGTAATCCCAGAGGATTCGGTTGAGGCGATCCGCGCTCCAGGTGTTGACCACGTCCCAGGCCGTGAGGCTCTCGGATGCGTCCATACGCATGTCCAGCGGCGCGTCGAAACGATATGAAAAACCCCGCTGCGCTTCGTCAAGCTGCGGCGAAGACACACCGAGGTCAAACAGCATGCCGTCAACGCCCCCGATCCCAAGCTCGTCCAGGATCGCGGACGTATCGGAAAAATTGCCGTGCACGAGCGTCACCTTGTCGGCGAAGGGCGCAAGGCGCCGCCCTGCCCGCTCGATGGCTGCTTCGTCCCGATCGATACCGATCAGCCGCCCCGTGCTCAGCCGGGAGACGATCGCGCTGGAGTGGCCGCCCATACCGAGCGTGCCGTCCACGTAGATCCCCTCCGGTTTGATGTTCAGGTTTTCCAGGCACTCGTCCAGAAGCACCGAGACATGTCCCGACTGCGCCATCAAAACTCCAGCTCCTCCATCACCGCCGCGATGTTCTCCGGCGTGGTCTCCGCCTCGAATACAGCGGACCACGCCTCACTGTCCCAAAGCTCCGCGTGATTGTTGCAGCCCACCACGGTCACGTTTTTGGTGAAGCCCGCATAGTCCCGCAGATGCTGCGGGATCAGCGCGCGGCCCTGGTTATCCAGCTCGCAGCGCGCCGCATGTGCAAACAGCGGGCGCATTTTCCGCTGCTTGATATACGGCATCGAGTTTACTTTTTCGGAAAACACCCGCCAGTTCTCGCTGCTGTACGCACACAGGCAGCGGTCCATGGACAGCGTGATGAAAAATACCTCGCCCAGCTCGTCCCGGAGCTTGGCAGGTATGAAGAGACGTCCCTTGTTGTCAAGAGAGTGTTGATATTCGCCGGTCATGTAAACACCCCCTGCTTATGTGTGGAAAATCGCGCCATTTTCCACCACTTCAAACCACTTTTCACTACCATTATAGGGGAGCATACAGCAAAAAGCAAGTGAAACTTTTTGTCGTTTTTCGTCTTTTTTCCTGCATCATTTTCACGGCGCCGGGCTGCCTGCGGGCAAAAAAGAGGTTCTAAAATAAATGTTGGGGTAGCGAGGCCGAGAGGCTGAGCTACACCCAACATTTTTTCATTAAGAGAAAAAAGAGTAGAGCATAGAAGAAAAATCCTTTAAGATTA
>JAFUUR010000213.1 GCA_017477695.1 Oscillospiraceae bacterium
CAAGGGTACGGGCGCTGCTGCGCCGTGCCTCCATCACGCCCCAGGCGGAGAGCCGCGCCTCCGGTGTGCTCCGCCACGGGCTCATTGAGCTGGACGAGGAGCGGCGCAGCGCCAGCCGCGCCGGCAAGCCCGTGGAGCTGACCATGAAGGAGTTCGACCTCATCCTCTTCCTGATGAAGAACCCCGGCAAGGTGTACAGCCGGGAGGCCCTGCTGGACCTCGTCTGGGGCTACGACTATCAAGGCGACACCCGCACCGTGGACGTGCACATCCGCCGCCTGCGGGAGAAGCTGGAGCTCAACCCCGCGCAGCCCGCCTATATCATCACCAAGTGGGGCGTGGGTTATTACTTTGCCGACTGAGCGGGAGGCGCCATGCGCAGTATACGCTTTCAATTCATCGCCTTCATCGCCTCGCTCCTGCTGATCCTGCTGCTGCTGCTCAACAGCTATCCGCTGCTCACCTCGCGGGACGCGGTCTTTGAGGAAAAGCGCAGCTCCCTGTCCGGGCAGGCGGCCGTGGTGGCCTCGTCCCTGTCGGGGCTGGAGCGGCTCACCCAGTCCGGCGTGGCGGAGATCCTCCGCATCCTGGACATCAGCGGCTACACGCGCGTCGTCGTCACCAACGGCGACGGCCTCGTCGTCTACGACGACGGCGGCAACGCGGGCGTGCGCACGGAGATCGAGGATATCGGCACCGCCCTCACGGGGAAGACGGTCTTCCGCTCGCGCTTTGCCAACACCGCCTTCACCAGCAGCATCGCCATGCCGCTGAGCAGCCAGGGCGCCGTGTCCGGGGCGGTCTATCTCTACGAGTACGACGCCGAGCGCGCGGAGATTCTGACGGCCCTGCAGGGCCGCATCCGGGTGCTGTCGCTGGTCATCGGCGCGCTGGCGCTGCTGCTGGCGGTCTTCTTCGCCTTCGTGCTGATGCAGCGCATCCGCGCGCTGGTGCGCTCCATGCACATCGTGGCCGAGGGGGATTACAAGTACCGCCACGTGGTGCGCGGGCGGGACGAGATCTCCGAGCTGGGGCAGGAGTTCAACCAGCTCACCGAGCGGCTGGAGACCACGGAGGAACAGCGGCGCCGCTTCGTGTCCGACGCCTCGCACGAGCTCAAGACCCCGCTGGCCTCGATCCGCCTGCTGTCGGACAGCATCGTGCAGAACGAGAACATGGACCCCGCCACCGTGCGGGAGTTCGTCACCGATATCGGCAACGAGGCGCAGCGCCTGCAGCGCACCACGGAGAAGCTGCTCGACCTCGCCCGCCTGGACGACGACGTGCAGGTCATCCCCGAGCCGGTGGACGTCAAGCAGACCGCGCTGGACGCGCTGGTCCTGCTGCGGCCGCTCGCCAGAGAGAAGCAGGTGCATCTGCGCTGCGAGCTGGAGGACGGCTGCGTCGTCATGGCCACGGGCGACGATATCTTTCACATCATTTTCAATCTCACGGAAAACGCCGTGAAATACAACGTGCCGGAGGGCAGCGTCCTGCTGAAGCTGCAGGGCGGCGAGGACTACGTGGAGCTGGCCGTGGAGGACACGGGCATCGGCATCCCGGAGAAGGACCGGCTGAACGTCTTTTCCCGGTTCTACCGGGTGGACAAGGCCCGTTCCCGCGAGGCCGGCGGCAGCGGCCTGGGGCTGAGCATCGTGCACGACGCGGTGCTGGCCCACGGCGGCAGCATCACCGTCGGCCCCAACAAGCCGCAGGGCTCGCGCTTCATCGTCCGCTTTCCGCGCCCGACTTCGGAGGAGACAGGAATATGAACCACATCGCAAGGATCCAGCAGAAGCTCGTCGAGAACGGTCTCGACGCCATCTTCATCACCGACGAGAAAAACCAGCGCTACGCCGCGGGCTTCCCCTTTACGGACGGCTGCGTGATCGTGGCGCGCGAGCAGGCCTGGCTGCTGACGGACTCCCGCTATATCGAAGCGGCGGAGAAGGCCGCGGGCGGTTGCTGCCGCGTACAGCTCTTCGACCGGCAGCACAGCCAGCTCGACCTCGCCCGCGCCGCGCTGCGCGAGGCGGGCGTCCAGCGCCTCGGCGCGGAGGAGGAGAAGCTCAGCCACGCGCGCTATACCGCGCTCGAAAAGGAGTTGGGCCTGCCGCTGCTGCCCGCGCAGCATATCCTCAGCGAGCTGCGCGCCTCCAAGACGCAGGAGGAAGTGGAGAGCATGATCCTCGCCCAGCGCATCAGCGAGGCCGCGCTCGAGGAGACGCTGCAGCTCATCCGCCCCGGCATGACCGAGAAGGAGGTCGCCGCGGAGCTCGTCTACCGCATGCTCCGCCACGGCAGCGAGGGTAACTCCTTCGACCCCATCGTCGTCACGGGGGCCAACACCAGCCTGCCGCACGGCGTTCCCGGTGAGAGCGTGATCCGCGAGGGAGATTTCGTGACCATGGACTTCGGCAGCCTCAAAAACGGCTACTGCTCGGATATGACCCGCACCGTGGCCGTGGGGCACGCCACCGAGGAGATGCGCAGCGTCTACGCCGTCGTGCTGGAGGCCCAGCTCGCCGGCATCGCCGCCGCCCGGGCGGGCATCCCCGGCCGGGAGATCGACGGCGCCGCGCGCGCCGTGATCGAGAAGGCGGGCTACGGCCCGTACTTCGGCCACGGCTTCGGCCACAGCCTGGGCCTCGATATCCACGAGGCGCCGAACGCCAATCCCACGGGCGAGGCGATCATGCCCGCGGGCGCCGTCGTCAGCGCGGAGCCGGGCATCTATCTGCCGGGCCGCTTCGGCGTGCGCATCGAGGACGTGATGATCCTGCGCGAGGGCGGCTGCGAGGTCATCACCCGCGCGCCGAAGAGCGAGCTGATCGTGCTGTGAGGCCGCCCGGTGAGGCTTTGCAAGAAAAGGCTTGCAAAACGGGCGGATATACTGTAAAATAATAAGGCTTATAGTATCGTTGCAACAGAAAGATTTTGATTCGGGAGGTCCCTTATATGATCACTGCAGGCGAATTCAGAAACGGCGTTACCTTTGAGATGGACGGCCAGGTCATGCAGGTCGTGGAATTCCAGCACGTCAAGCCCGGCAAGGGCGCGGCCTTCGTGCGCACCAAGATGAAGAACGTCATCACCGGCGCCGTCACCGAAACTTCCTTCAACCCCACCGCGAAGTTCGAGAACGCCACCGTCGACCGCCAGACCATGGAGTACAGCTACGCCGACGGCAACCTGTACTACTTCATGAATCCCGAGACCTACGAGCTCGAGCCGGTGGACGAGTCCGTTTTGGGCGACAACTTCAAGTTCGTCAAGGAGAACATGGAGTGCACCATCTACTCCTACAAGGGCAAGGTCTTCAACGTAGAGCCCCCCTTCTTCGTTGAGCTGGAGGTCGTAGATACCGATCCCGGCTTTGCCGGCAACACCGCCACCAACGCCACCAAGCCCGCTACCCTGGAGACCGGCGCCGAGATCAAGGTCCCCCTCTTCATCGACCGCGGCGAGCGCATCCGCGTGGATACCCGCACCGGCGAGTATCTCGAGCGCGCCAAGGGCTGAGCAGCATACACACGGGGGAGATCGCGTATCTCCCCTTTTTTCATCCGGCGCAGGCCGGTCCCCCGTGCGCGCCGCCGCGCGCAGCCGCTGTCATCACAGGAAGCCGTGGACGTCAATAAGGAGGATATCATTATGACGATCGTTGAACAGGCCGCTTATCTCAAGGGTTTGGCCGAGGGCCTCGGTATGGGCCCGGAGACCAGGGACGGTAAGCTGTGGGGCGCTTTGACGACGCTGTTGTCGGACATGGCGCACGAGATCGAGGATCTGCAGGCCGACAGCCTGGATCTGGCAGACGCCGTGGATCAGATCGGCGACGAGCTGGGCTATCTGGAGGAGCTGACGCTGGATCTGGACAGTCCGGAGGACTTCGAGGACTTTGAGGAAGAGGACTTCGACGAGGAGGACGAGGAGGACGAGCAGACCTACCGGCCCGCCCTGCGCCTCTACGAGGACGAGGACCCCGACGAGGAAGAAGCGCTCGAGGACGAGGAGGAGCCGGAGGATGAGGAAGAGCCGGAGGACGAGGAAGAGGACGGCGACGGAGAGCTTTACGACGGCATCCTGTACGACGTGACCTGCCCCTCCTGCGGACAGGAGATCAGCTTCGACGAAGACACGCTGGAAGCCGGCTCCATCACCTGCCCCGGCTGCGGGGAGGTCCTGGAGTTCGATCTGGGTGACGACGACGAATAATCGCCCCAAGCACGACCAGCAGCCGGCCGCATCCGCAGCCGGCTGCTTTTATCCTTACCCCGAGAGTTGCAGGTGAGAGCTATGTATAAACCCCTCGCGGACGAGATCCGCCCCGCCAGCCTGGACGACGTGGTCGGCCAGCGGCACATCCTCGGCGCAGACGGTATGCTCCGCCGGATCGTGGAGAGCGGCCAGATCCCCAACATGATCTTCTACGGCCCCTCCGGCACCGGCAAGACCACCGTCGCGCGCATCATTGCCGAGCGCACCAACCGCAGCCTGCGCAAGCTCAACGCCACGACCGCCGGCATCGCGGACATCAAGCGCATCATCGACGAGCTGGACACCTTTCTGACCCCCGGCGGCGTCCTGCTGTATCTGGACGAGATCCAGTATTTCAACAAAAAACAGCAGCAGTCGCTGCTGGAATTCATTGAGGACGGGCGCATCACGCTCATCGCCTCCACCACGGAGAACCCCTACTTCTGCGTCTTCAACGCCATCCTCAGCCGCTCCACGGTCTTCGAGTTCAAGCCCGTCTCCGCGCCGGACGTGGAGCTCGCCGTGCGCCGCGCGGTGGACATCATGGACGAGCGCCGCGGCCGGCCGCTCGCGCTGGAAGACGGCGTCACGGCGCGCATCGCTGCCAGCTGCGGCGGGGACGTGCGCAAGGCCATCAACGCCGTGGAGCTCCTGTACGCCGCCTCACAGGACCGGGACGGCGTCACCCTCGCGGACGCGCTCGCCATCTCCCAGCGCAGCGCTATGCGCTACGACCGCGACGGAGACGAGCATTACGACATTCTCTCCGCGCTGATGAAATCCCTGCGCGGCTCGGATCCGGACGCCGCCCTGCACTATCTCGCGCGGCTGCTCGAGGCGGGCGATCTGATCGGCGCGTGCCGGCGCATCCTGTGCTCCGCGAGCGAGGACATCGGCCTTGCCTGGCCGCAGGCGGTGCCCATCGTCAAGGCCTGCGTGGATTCGGCGCTGCAGCTCGGCCTGCCGGAGGCGCGCCTGCCGCTGGCGGAGGCCTGCATCGTGCTGGCCACCGCGCCCAAGTCCAACAGCGGCGTCATGGCGATCGACGCGGCCCTGGCCGACGTGCGCGCCGGGCGCACCGGCAGCATCCCGCGGGAGCTGCAGAACGTCCACGCGGACGGGACGGGCTTCGAGCGCGAGCAGGGTTACAAGTACCCGCACGATTACGACGGCCACTGGGTCCGCCAGCAGTACCTGCCGGACGTGCTCAAAAACGCGCGCTACTACGCGTACGGC
>JAFUUR010000214.1 GCA_017477695.1 Oscillospiraceae bacterium
CGCCGCCGCGGGCCTGGAGGACGAGCCGGAGGGCGGCCGCCGCTGCGCGGTGTGCTTCCGCCTGCGCCTGCGGGAGACCGCGCGCCTCGCCGCCGCCGGAGGCTACGATTATTTCTGCACCACGCTCACCCTCTCCCGCCACAAGGACGCCGTGCTCATCAACGCCCTCGGCGAGGAGGCCGCGCGGGAGGCGGGCGCCGTCTGGCTCCCGTCGGACTTCAAGAAGCAGGGGCGCGAGATGCGCTCGACGGAGCTCGCGGAGCAGTTCGGGATCTACCGCCAGCTCTACTGCGGCTGTGAATTCTCCCTGCGCCGCCGGGAGGAGCACGGCGCCTGAGCCCGGTATAAAACTGTATATCAGCAGGTTTCCACACCCTGCTGCGGCCGTATGGAGCCGGATAAAAAATGGACGCGGGCGCCGCCCGCGGGGTCTTTCCGCCTCCATGCCGCCAAGATAAAAAATGGAGGTATCCAACGTGAAAGAAAACTCTCCCCGCACCCGCGGCATCGCCGTTGCCGCCGCAGTCGGCGCGGCCTACGCCGTCCTGACCATGGCCCTCGCGCCCATCAGCTACGGCGCGGTGCAGCTGCGCGTCTCCGAGGCGCTGTGCATCCTGCCCTACTTCATCCCCGTCACCGCCTGGGGCCTGTATGCCGGCTGCTTCCTCGCAAATCTTATCACCGGCAACATCTTCGACATCCTGCTCGGCTCCCTCGCGACGCTGGCCGCGGGCCTGCTCACCGCGCGCATCGGCAAACGGGCGCGCACCGTGCCGAACCAACTGCTCGCCTGCCTGATGCCGGTGGTGTTCAACGCCGTCATCGTCGGCGCGGTCATCACAGGGGCCTACGAGGGGCTGAATATCTTCCGCCATTTCGGCGTCTTCACCGTGAACGCCGCCTGGGTCGGTCTGGGCGAGGCGGTCGTGCTGTACGTCATCGGCTTTCCCCTTATGCGCTATCTCCCGGGGCTGAAGTTCTTCCGGGAGTTCGTGGAAAAAACCAGAAAATAACCGGCTGACTGAGAAAGGAGCGTTTCTCATGCGTGTCCGAAAAGCGATCATCCCCGCGGCGGGGCTCGGCACCCGCCTGCTGCCCAACACCAAGAGCATCCCCAAGGAGATGCTCCCCCTGGTGGACAAGCCCGTCATCCAATACATCGTGGAGGAGGCCGTCGCCGCCGGCGTGGAGGAGATCCTCATCATCACCAACCGCGGCAAATCCCCCATCGAGGATTATTTCGACTATGCGCCCGACCTGGAGGAGCGGCTGCTGGCCGACGGCAAGGAGGACGAGGCGCGCACCGTGCGCGCCGTGGCCGACATGGCGGACGTGTTCTTCCTCCGCCAGAAGGCGACCCGCGGCCTCGGCCACGCGATCTGGCGGGCCAAGCGCTTCGTCGGCAACGAGCCCTTCGGCATCCTGCTGGGGGACGATATCATGCTCAGCGAGAAGCCCGTGCTCAAGCAACTGGTGGAGGCGGCCGAGGCCAACGCCTGCAGCGCCATCGCCGTGCGCGAGGTGCCGGACGAGCTGATCGTGAAGTATTCCTCCGTCAAGCTGGAGGAGCAGCTCGGCGAGCGGGTCTACCGCATCAGCGACATGAACGAGAAGCCGACCCTTTCCGAAAAGCTGTCGCAGTACGCCATCCTCGGCCGCTACGTGCTCACGCCCGGCATCTTCGACATCCTCGAGCACACGCCCCCCGGCCGCAACAACGAGATCCAGCTCACCGACGGTATGCGGGAGCTGGTCCGGCACGAGCCGATGTGCGCCGTGGATTTCGAGGGCCGCCGCTACGACACCGGCAACCTCAAGGGCTATCTCGAGGCCATCATCGACTTTGCGCTGCGCAACGAGGAGGCGGGCGACTGGCTGCGCCAGTTCATCCTCGACAAAGCGCGCGAGCTCTCTTGACTTTTCGCGCACGCGGGACTACAATAGCTTTACAATCGCATGAAGGGGAGCTGGGTATTCCCGGCTGAGACGGGCTCAAGCAAGAGCCCGGACCCTGGAACCTGATCCGGATAATGCCGGCGTAGGAAACAGAGCACGCAGACTGCCGCAGGTTTCATTTTGAGACCTGCGGTTTTTTGCGCAGCCGTTTCCGAAAAAGTTTTTTTGGAGGTATGACCATGAACAAATCCAAATTCACCCTGCGCGCGCTGACCGAAGGCGCCATCTTCGTAGCCCTGGCCTGGCTCCTCGGCTACCTCAAGCTCTTTGAGCTGCCCCAGGGCGGCTCCATCAACCTGGCGATGCTGCCCATCTTCATCTACTGTGCCCGCTGGGGCTTCGGGCCCGGCATGCTGGCCAGCTTCGTCTACAGCCTGATCAAGCTGATGCTGGACGGCGCCTACGCCTGGGGCTGGCAGTCCATGCTCGGCGACTACATCGTGGCCTTCACGGTGCTGGGTCTCGCGGGCCTTTTCTATCGGCAGTATCACGGCTTTTTCATCGGCACCGTGGTCGGCAGCCTCGCGCGCTTCCTCGTCCACTATCTGGTGGGCGTGTGGGTCTGGGGCGAATATATGCCGGAGAGCTTTTTCGGCATGACCATGACCACCCCCTGGTTCTACTCCTTCCTGTACAACGGCAGCTTCATGGCGATCGACATGATCCTCTGCCTGGTGATCGGCATCCTGCTGTGGAAGCCCATGGGCAAATACCTGCGCGGCGAGGATCTCCGCCGCGGATAAGGGCCGCAAGTTTTTGTTGACAGATTGACATTTTATAAGATATAATGACCACTCGGCACCGCTCGTTGCCGGGTGGTCCTTTTTTGTCAACTACTTCGGGCGGCTCCCGCCGGCCGATGTTGAGTATTTTCACGTGAAGAAAGGAGTGCACGTCATGCTTCGTACCTATCAGCCGAAGAAGCGCCAGCGCAAGAAAGAGCACGGTTTTCGCAAGAGAATGAGAACCGCCAACGGGCGCAAGGTCCTTGCCCGCCGCAGAGCGAAGGGCAGAGCCAAGCTCAGCTACTGATCCCCTGCACGTGAGCGGGTCAAAAAAACAAGCGTTTTAGGGCGGAGCGATCCGCCCTTTAGGTGTTTGTGCGGATATGCTTGCGCGGGAGGGTGCTCTGCTTGAACGTCCGGGATACGTTAAAAAAGAACAGCGAGTTCCGGCGTCTCTATAAGCGGGGCAAAAGCGCGGTCAACTCCTATATGGCGGTCTACTGCCGCCGCAACGGCGGCCCCGTCAACCGGCTGGGCTACACCGTGTCCGTCAAGCTCGGGCACGCCGTGGTGCGCAACCGCGTCCGCCGCCGCCTGCGGGAGATCGTGCGCCTCAACGCCCCCCGCCTCAAGACCGGATGGGACATCGTCCTCGTTGCGCGCCGCCGCTGCGTGGACGGGGACTATCACAAGATGGAGGCCGCCTTTCTCCGCGCCTGCGGGGAGCTCGGCCTGCTGCGGGAGGAAAACGCATGAAAACCGTCCTCATCGCCTGCATACGCTTCTACCAGCGCAATATCTCGCCCGCCCGGCCGCCCTGCTGCCGGTTCCGGCCCACCTGCTCACAATATGCGATACAGGCCATCGAAAAGTACGGCGCCCTCCGGGGCGGCTGGCTGGCCCTGCGCCGCATCTGCTGCTGCCATCCCTTTTATAAAGGAAGGCGCGGCATCTACGACCCCGTGCCCTGACGGGTACGCCGAGGCCCGCGCGCCTCACTACAAAAGATCAACGAGGAGTTATCTATGTGGGCAACAATCACTAAACCCTTTGCCTGGCTCATGGTATGGCTCTACGAGCACACAGGCAACTACGGTGTGGCCGTCATCCTCTTTGCCCTGGCCGTCAACCTCATCCTGACGCCGTTCATGGCCAAGAGCAAAAAGAGCATGATGCGCTCCACCCGTCTCCAGCCCAAGATCGCCGAGCTGCAGCGCCGCCATGAGGGGAACCCGCAGAAGCTCAACGCGGAGATGCAGAAGCTCTACCGCGAAGAGGGCGTCAACCCCATGTCCGGCTGCCTCTGGTCTCTGATCCCGTTCCCCATCCTGATCGCGCTGTACAGCGTCATCCGCCAGCCCATCACGCGGATGATGTTCGCCTCGAGCGACGTGGTCACCACCCTGCAGGACTACTTTCTGGAGAAGGGCGTCGAGTTTTCCAGCACCGGGCGCGCCGCCAGCTACGTCGAGATCAAGCTGGCCGACCTCGCCCACCAGTACTGGAGCCAGATCCAGACCGATCTGGCCGGCAAGATCGACCGCCTGCTCGACCTGGACTTCCATTTCCTGGGCCTCAACCTGGGCGACCAGCCGCAGTGGAACTTCTTCATGAACACCGACTGGAGCGACGCTTCCGTGTGGCTGCCGGCCCTCGGCCTGTTCCTGATCCCGTTCATCTCGGCGCTGCTGTCCTGGGCCTCCATGAAGATCAGCTCCGCCACCAATCCCTCCGGCGTGCAGAACGCGCAGGCGGAGTCCTCCATGAAGACGATGAACATCATGATGCCCATCATGTCGATCTGGATCTGCTTCGTCATGCCCGCCGCCATGGGCATCTACTGGATCGCCAACAGCGTCTTCGGCATCGTCCGCGACTTCATCCTGACCAAGATCTTCAGGCGCCAGCTTGACAAGGAGGACGCGGAGCGCGCCGCCCAGCGCAGCGCGCGCGAGAAGGAGCTGGAGGCGAAGCGGCAGGAGACCGAGCGGCTCAAAGCCGAAGGCAAGACCGCGATCAACACCAACACCAGCAAGAAAAAGCGCCAGGCCGGCGAGAAGCAGGAGCGCGAGGAGCGCAAGGCCGCTCTCGAAAAGGCCGAGCGCGCCGCCCGCCGCGAGCGGCTCGGCATCAAGGATGCGGAGATCCCCGCCTCGCAGGTCGGCAACCGCCGCTACGCCAGAGGCCGCGCCTACGTGCCCGACCGCTTCACCAACCCGGAGGCCGCCGCCGAGGCGACCGCCGCGGCCGCGCTGGAGTCCGAGGGCGCCTCGCCCATCGACGAGAGCGTGCCGGAGACCGTGCCGGAACTGACCGAGTCCGTCGGGGCCGTCGACGAGGCTGTCGAGGCTGTTGAAGAAGCCGCCGACGAGGCTGCCGAAGCCGTCGAGGAAGCCGCCGACGAGGCTGCCGAAGCCGCCGGGGAAGCTGCCGACGAGGCTGCCGAAGCCGTCGAGGAAGCCGCCGACGAGGCCGTTGAGGCCGTCGAAGAAGCCGCGGCCGAACCGGCGGATGAATAAGATACAGGAGATTTCACATGATAAAAACTTTGGAAAAGACCGGCCGCACGGAAGAGGACGCCATCGCCGCCGCTCTGGCGGAGCTGGGTCTGGACCGGGACGACGTGTCTGTTGAGATCATCGAGCGCGCCAAGTCCGGCTTTCTGGGCATCGGCGCCTCTCCCGCCGTGGTGCGGGTAAGCTACGAGGCTGAGGACGAGCCGCAGCCCGAGGCCGCGCCCGAGGCGCCCGCCGCCCCGGCGCCGGAAGCGGAGGCTCCCGCCCCC
>JAFUUR010000215.1 GCA_017477695.1 Oscillospiraceae bacterium
AAAGGTCCTCGTCGGCGGCTCCTGCTGGTTCGTGGCGAAGTATGAAAACGCCATCTGGGCGGAATGGCATTTTGTGAGCCCCGACGGCACCCGGGATCTGGATTACTCCCAGGCGGCCAAGGAGTTTCCAAAGCTGGAGATCGTGAAGGGCTTTGCCAGCTCGATGCAGCTCAACAACATACCGGAAGCGCTGAACGGCTGGAAGGTCTACTGCCGCTTCAGCAACAACAGCGGCGCGGTCAACACGGACAAGGCGACGATCACCGTCACCACGTCGACCGAAGGCGCGCCCAAGGTCACCAAGAGCCCGACCGACGAGACGGTCAAGGCCGGTGAGAGCGCTTACTTCGTGGCCAATCACGAGAACGCCGTGTGGGCCGTCTGGCACTTTGTCAGCCCCGACGGCACCCGGGATCTGGACTACACCCAGGCCGCCAAGGAGTTTCCGTCTCTGCAGATCCTCAAGGGGGATCAGCGAACCATGCAGCTCAAGAACATCCCCGTCGAATTGAACGGCTGGAAGGTCTACTGCGCCTTCCGCAACAACCTCGGCACGACAAACACCGGCTCCGCCAAGATCACGGTCACCAGCAGCCAGTAAACGGCGGCGACCGTCACCTTCGACCACACCGGAAGCTACGTGGAAAGCGTCGCCAAACGGGGAACCATGGAGATCACCGGCGGGTCCTCCCTGTACAAGGTCAGCATGCGCTGGTCCAGCAGCTATGCGGAACACGCCACCTGGACCTTCAGCGGAAAATTCAGCGACACGGGGATCCTCTCCTACAGCGACTGTGTCATGACCATCGTGGACAGTGAGAAAAACACCTCCACGGTCAAGTACTCCAACGGCTCCGGCAAGCTCGCCTACGTGGACGGCAGCAACGAGGGCGTCTCCTGGACCTATGACAACGGAGAGACAGGCGAGGACACCGCTTTCTTCTATAAACGCAAGACCTGAGCGTCTGTCCCCTCGCACGTATAATGATCGGTATCACTTGCCAAACGGCCCGCTTCGAGGGTATAATCGAAGCGGGCCGTAAATTTACATAAATCACTACAGGAGGAGATCCCAATTGATATCGAAAAAACCCTGAAAAACCTGAAGCTGCGCGGCTTTGCGGTGCAGCACTTCGCCACCGGCGGGGAGGCGGCCGCCTATCTCTGCGCGCAGATCCGGGACACGACCGTCGGCATCGGCGGGAGCAAGACGGCCGACCAGCTGGGCCTCTATGAAAAGCTCAGCGAGAACAACACCGTCTACTGGCACTGGCGCGTCCCCGGCTGGGAGACGCTGGAAAAGGCCAACCACGCGGCGGTCTACATCACGAGCGCCAACGCCATGACCGAGGGCGGCGAGATCCTGAACATCGACGGGCGCGGCAACCGCCTCGCGGGCCAGGTCTTCGGCCGCAAGAAGGTCTACTACGTCGTCGGCAGCAACAAGATCTGTCCCGACTTCGAGTCGGCCCTGCAGCGGGCACACGGCACCGCCGCGGTGGAAAACTGCAAGCGCTTCCCCAACAAGCCCCCCTGCCAGATCGACGGCCAGTGCCACGACTGCCGGCATCCCGATCGCATCTGCCGGGCGCTGCTGGTCACCTGGATGCCCATGATGGACATGGAGACCGAAGTCATCCTGATCGACGAAGAACTGGGACTGTAACAAGGAGGAACGACCATGGTAAAACGCAGCGATGAAAAAAAGGTCGAAGTCAAACAGATGTTTGGCGGCGACGGCGAGATCATTCTCAACCACATCCTCAATTCGCGCGAGGAGATGTACGACAAGGGCCGCATCTTCGCGCATACCGTGATCCGCCCCGGCTGCTCCATCGGCAGTCACGTGCACCACGGCGACGGCGAGACCTATTATATCTTGAAGGGCCACGGCGAGTATAACGACAACGGGGTGACCGTCACCGTCGGCCCCGGAGACGTGACCTTCGTGGACGCGGAGCAGGAGCACGGTCTGCGCTGCGTGGGCGACGAGCCGCTGGAGCTCATCGCGCTGGTGCTCTTCAAGTAAACCGCCGAAATCCCGCGGATCCCGCGCCGCCCGGCACGGCCAAAAGGCCGTGCCGGGCGGCGTTTTTTCGCATAGTCGCCCCTTGACAAGCGCGGCTTTTTCCTCAATAATGGAGCCGAAAACCCCCATTATTCAGGAGGTGCCGCGATGAAAAAAGCGATCTGTCTGCTCCTGCTTCTGAGTCTGGCGCTGAGTCTCTGCGCCTGCGGCGATGCGGCTCCTGCGGCCGCGACTTCGCAGCCCGCGGAAGGCACGGCGGAGGACGCCGCGCCGACGGCCGCGGCCGCGCCGGAAAAGACCTATACGGAGGTCGAGAAAGAGCTTGTGACGGAGGAGCGGGAAATCGGCATGGAGCGGTACGACCTGCGCAACAGCGGCCCCGTCATGCTCTCCGGCGACAGGATCACCGCCTATGCCTACGACGAGTTCGGGCAGGTGACCGGGGAGACGGTCCGGTACGAGCCGGATACGGCTCTCACGTTCTTGCAGGCGGCGTGGGCTGCGGAGACGTTCGACGAGGGTGAAGGCGTCGTGCGCGACGACAAGGGCGCGCTGCTCTCCGTCACTACCCTGGACGCGGGCATACGATATGAAAACGGCTTCACTTGGACGACGGAGGACACCGGCTATTTTGAAGACGGCGTCCTGACCCGTGTGGAACGCCGCTACGTGGGAAACGCCGAGATCCCCGCGGAGATCGGCACGCTCGCCGAGGAGGTCTCGTTTGAATATCACCCCAACGGCGCATTGAAGTGCGAGACCGCGAAGATCCGGTTCACGCGCTACAATATGGGGATCTACGTGTTCGACACGCCCGCGACCTCGATCCGTGAATACGACGAGGCCGGGCGCTGCACGCGCTGGCGCTCGGCCTCCGCGGGCGTCACGGACAGCGAGGTCGTCATGACCACGGCGGCGGGCACTCTCCTCAACAACACGGCGGGCGAGGTCGCAGACGAATACCGCTGGACGCTGGGCGGCGAAGGAAGGCCGGTCGGCATGCAGGCGGTGCTCGGCGAGGGCGGCGCGGCCGCCCCGAAAACGATCGAAGCGGAGATGCGCTATGACGAGGCCGGGCGCATGGTCTCCGCCGTACGGACGGACGAGAGCGGCACGACGAACTACGCCTACGAATACGACGAGGACGGAAGGCTCTCCGCCGTCACGCGCAAGAGCGGCTCCGGAGAGCTGCGCAGCCTTTATGAGTACAACGCCGACGGCCTGCTGGCCGCCGAGCGCCGCCCCGACGGGGACGTGATCTACACCTGGGAGCCGGGCAGTTACGCCGCCTTTTACGGCACGGTCTCCGATAAGGACAGCCGCCGCAGCGCGTTTCGCCAGAGCTCCCTGTACGTCTTCGGCGAGGAGCTCGACGAGCTGGAGAACACGAAGACCACGCATGAATATACGCTGCTGATATCGGCCATGGACCTCGAGCCGATCTACATCGATCACGCGGTGCGGCAGCGCTCCGAGGTCCGCACCGTGCTCGTCGAGGCCGCGCCGTAGTGCCGCGCGGCCGATACGGCCGGTTGCCCCCACGAATAACAAGCGCATGAGCCCGGGAGAAGCTTCCGCTTCTCCCGGGCTCTTTTCGTTTTCCCGCAGGAGGGCTATCTCTGCTCGCTCACGTAGAGAGAAGCCTTGCTCTGCACGAGCCGGGCGACCTCCTCCGCGGTCTTCTGTCCGGCGAAGTAGGCCTCGGCCTCGCTCTTCACGATGCCGAACAGGGCGCTGTTGAGATCCACCGCCCTGTCGCTGGTCTCGATCACCTGCAGGAGCTTGTCGGCCTGCTCCTGCGTCATGGCCCAGAGCTCGAAATCCATCCGCGCCCCGCCGCCTACGCTCAGGCTGATGCCGCCCTTGGAGGTCGGGATGCGCTCGCCGTTGGCGTCGAGGACGTAGTGACCCTCGGCGTCCTTTTCATATTCGACCCGCATGGCCTCGTCCAGCGCGGTCCGGAAGGCCGCCCGGTTCAGGGGCAGGCCGATCTCCGCGCCGTATTTCTCCTGGTATTCCTGCGTGAAAAACGCGCGCAGGAAGGACCAGCCCGCCTCCTTGTCCGCGCAGGCGGCGCTCATGGCGTAGCCGCTCGTGGGATAGAGGACGTTGCCCGTGCCGTGCAGGGTCGGGAAGCCGATGTAGGTCGAACGGCCGCTGAAATACTGGTCGTTGTACACCGCCTCGTCCACGTTATAGAGGCCCGTGTACACCAGCAGCTGCCGCCCCTCGGCGATGCGGCTCATGTCCGAGCTGTCCTCGTCGTAGGCGCGCTGCTCAAGCTTGGGGAACTGCGCGCAGAAGCGCAGCAGCCGGCGAAAGCCCTCGCTGTCGAAATCGCAGCGGCCCGTGCCCCAGTCGACGAAGTCGCCCAGCGACAGGTAGGTGCACATCTCGAGGATGCCGTCCCGCCCGACCTCGGGTCCGAGCGCCGTGCAGCCCTCGGGTAACTCCGCTACGACGGCGTCGAACTCGTCGTAGGTCCAGCCGGGCGTGTCGCCCACCACGTCGCTCGGGCCCATCAGTGTGATGACGGTGAACCCGGGCGAGACCTGGTAAAGCCCGCCGCCTACCTCCATGCCGTGCAGGACGTTCTCGAAGAAATCACCGCGGGCCAGGTCCGGATCTGCGTCGAGATAGGGGTAAAGATCCTCCAGCAGGCCCTTGGCGGCGAGTTGGGCGTAGGGCAGGCTCTCCAGCGCGAGCAGATCCGGCACGTCGCCGGCCATGATCTCCGTGGTCAGCTTCTGCAGCCCGACCTCGTAGCTGTCGGCGTCGTCGCCGACGTACGCGGAATAGTCGCGCAGCTCGATGCGCACCGCGTCCTGGCTGCGGTTGAAGCGCAGCACCGCGTCGCTCACGCCCTGCGGACTGAGCGTGCCGAGGGTCAGCACCTGCCGTTCGCTCACCGTCCCGCGGAGCGTCTTCTCCAGGGTCACCCACTCCGGGGCCTCGCCCGGGGTCCGGCTCACGGCGCGGATCTGCCCGCCGTTGCCGACCACGGCGCCCTGCAGCTCGTCGGCGGACAGGTCGCAGGAGAGCCAGTCGAGCAGCTCCGCCGCCTCCTGAGCCGCAAGGTCGTAACCGTAAAAGCGCGTGCCGCTGGTGTAGTAGAAGTCGTACTCCCCGGCGCCGGCCGTCAGATGCTCGGCGAAGTCCTTGATCAGCGCGATCCGCTCCAGGCTGCCGCTCTTGCGATCCACGGCCAGCAGCCGCATGCCGTCGTCCCAGGTCTCCATCGCGACTCTGCCGTCCTTCAGGCGCACCAGGGCGTAAGGCCAGTTCCCCCCGGTGTCGACACGCCGCAGGAGCGACCCGTCCTGCGCGAAAACGAGGATAGACTGCTCGTCTGCCACGTACAGGTCCCCGTCACCGTCGAGCGCGGCGGAATAAAAATTCAGATAGGCGCCTTCGTCCGGCCCCGCGAGGGGATGGCTCTCCAGCACCCGGCCCTGCGCGTCGAGGCGGCGCAGGGTATAGGCGTAGCGGTTTTCCACGTGCTCCCAGTAGTCGTCGGCGTTCTCCGGGGCCCACTCCTCCTCGCCCGTATACCAGCTCTCGTTCTGCTGCTCTACGGCCAGCAGGCCGCCCTCCGGCGCGGGGAAGAGGCGCTCGACCGAGATGGAGGCGCTGTACTGCCGCCGACCCTGCGCATCCTCCGGCGCGGGCAGAGACGCGTAGTCCAGAAGCTCCGCGGCGCCGTCCTCCGCCGCGCGGTAGAGCCGCCAGCCCATCACGTCGTACTCGCCCTCATACGAGAGGGTCTTCCCCTCGGGCACCTCGCCGTCGGCTAGCTTTTCGTAAGCGGCGGCGTAGACGCCCTCGTCCGTGACCGCCCAGAGCACCGGCTCCACGCCCTCCGGAAACCGCAGGGGCGCGAAGGAGGAGACGTAGATCTCCTCCGGCGCCGCCGTCTCCTCGGCCTGCCGCGTACCCGCCGCGCCGCAGCCCGGCAGCAGGCACAGGCACAGGGCCGCCGCGAGCAGCGCGGATAATCGTTTCTTCATGGTGATATCCTCATTTTTCGTTTTTCGTAATGCCCGGCGCCGCTTACGGCAGAGCCGGGAAGCGCAGCGTCACCTTGAACAGGTCGCCGTCCACGGTCAGATCCATCTCGCCGCCCTGGAGCTGCGCGAGACTGCGCGCGATGGACAGGCCCAGGCCGCTGCCCTCGGTGTTGCGGGAGCTGTCGCCCCGCACGAAGCGCTCCAGCAGCTCCTCGCCGCTTACGTTGAGCTGGCCGCGGGAGATGTTGCGCAGCGTGACGAGGGCCCGGTCCTCCCGCCGCTCGAGACTCAGATAGACCCGCGTGCCAGGCTGGGCGTATTTGACGACGTTCTGCAGGAGGTTATCGAAGATGCGCCACATATGCCGCCCGTCGGCCAGCACGGACACCGGCGCCTCCGGCTTCTGCAGGATGAGCTCCAGCCCCGCGGCGGCGAGCTTTTCGCCGTACTCGCCGGCCGTCTGATCGAGCAGCACGCCGAGCTCGCAGCGCTCCTTTTCCACGGGCAGGCTCCCGGTGGAGGCCTTGGAGGCCTCGATCAGATCGTCGATCAGCTTCTTCATCCGGGCCGACTGCCGCTGCAGCACCTCCAGATACTCCCGGCTCTTCTCGTTCTCCGGCGCCTCCCGGGCGAGCAGATCCACGTAGTTGACGATGGAGGTCAGCGGGGTCTTGATATCGTGCGAGACGTTGGTGATGAGCTCCGTGCGCAGCCGCTCGGACTTCATGCGCTCCGCCACGGCGACGCTGAGCCCGTCGCGGATGTGGTTGAGGTCGTTTGCGTGCTCGGCCAGCTCCCCGACGAGGCCGCGCGTGTCCACCTCGCAGCGCTCGTCGCCCGCGGCGATCGCCTTCGCCCCCAGGCGCAGGCGCCGGAAGCTGAGGATCAGATAGAAGGCCAGCGCCGTGAGGAGCAGGTGCTCCAGCACCCAGAAGAAGAACGCCTGCGTGGAGAGCCCGAGCCTGCACACGCTTATCACGAAAAGCTCGCCCAGCCAGACCGCCGCGAGGATCGCCGCCCATTTGCGGATCAGGGGGAGGCTGCGCAGCAGCTCCGCCAGCGCGCGCCCGCCGCGCCCGAGCCACTTCCCGCACCAGGCCAGCAGGCGGTAGCACAGGCAGCTTCTCAGCACGCCGCCGCACTTCACGCGCGTGGCGAGGCTCATGCACCAGAGCAGGAACAGCAGCCCCGCCGCGAGGATCAGAAAGGCGCCGGCGATGATCTCCGCGCCGTTGAAGCTCATGGCCTCCAGGAGCAGCGCGAGCGCCACGCCCACGCCGCAGGCGACGGCGGCGGTCAGCAGGTCGAAGGGGATGCGATCCACGAAATTGGGCGTGATCGTATCGCCCGCGTCCCGGTGGCCGGCGGCGCTGCAGAGGAAGATGAACAGCAGAATACCCAGCAGCAGGCTCACCGCCGCGACGGCGTAGACCACGTAGCGCAGGCTGTAGCCCAGGGTGTAGAGCCGCATGGCGTGATAGATCTCGTCCTCCACGCTGAGCTCCTCCGGGATATAGCCCTCGATGCGGTAGGTCTTTCGTACGCTCTGCGTGCCGTTGGGCTCGTAGAGGAGCGTGCCGTCCTCCGTCACGTAGACGATATAGGCCTCCGTTTCCTCGATCATCGTGAGCGACTCGGGCGGCTGCGTCTCCTCCACGGGCTGCGTTTCCGGGGGCGGCGTGACCGCGGCGCTCGCCGTCGGGACCGGGATGGGGATATAGTCCTCCTGCCCGTACGTTTCATAGGTCCGGCTCACGTGCGCCAGAAAGCCCGAGCCGTCGTAATTGGAATAAAGCAGCTGCCCGTCGGCGTCGTACAGCACGAAGCGGAAATTCTCGTGCGCGTAGACCGAATCGGGCTCGTCACCGCGCTCCAGGACGCGCTCGGCCGCGCGGGAGGCGCGGTCCCGGCAGAGCCGGTCCAGCATGGTCTGCCGCGCACTTTCGTAGCCGCCGGAATAGGCGCCCAGCTCACTGAGCGCGACGGCCCCCACCGCCGAGGCCACGAAGGCCAGCACCAGCAGGCACAGCAGCACGATGGCCGTGATTTTGGCGGCAAGACTGCCGCGAAGCTTCTTCACGTCACTTCCCCCTTTCCAGTTTATAGCCCTGGCCCCAGACGGCTTTCACGTAGCGGGGCTGGGCCGGGTCGATCTCGATCTTCTCCCGGAGGTGCCGGATGTGCACCGCCACGGTGCTCTCCGCGCCGTAGGGCTCGCCGTTCCAGACGCGGCGGTAGATCTCCCGCGGCGGGAAGACCTCGCCCGGGTGCTCCAGCAGCAGCTTCAGGATCTCGTATTCCGTGGGCGTCAGGCTCACGGCCTCGCCGTCCACGCTGACCTCCTTGCTGCGGTCGTCCAGGCAGAGACCGCCGCTGCATAGCAGGTCCTCACGCTTCGCACCGCCGCCGAGCTGCATGTAGCGCCGCAGCTGCGAGCGCACCCGCGCCAGCAGCTCCACGGGATTGAAGGGCTTGGTCACGTAATCGTCCGCGCCCACGTTCAGCCCCAGGATCTTGTCCGTGTCCTCGCCCTTGGCGGTCAGCAGGATCACCGGCACGTTGCTGCGCTGCCGCAGCTCATTCATGGCGCTGATCCCGTCCAGCTCCGGCATCATGATATCCAGCAGCACCAGGTGGATCTCCTCCCGTGCGAGCAGCGCCAGGGCCTCGCGCCCGTTGCAGGCGGCGTAGGTCCGGTAGCCCTCGGCCCCGAGGTAGATCTCCAGCGCCGAGACGATATCCTTCTCGTCATCGCAAATGAGAATGTTGTACATATCCTCACCTCTCTCCTTCCGTTTTCATTGTACGACGGAGCCCCTTAAGAACCAAGTGGGTAAATTCTTAAGAATTGTTAAAGACCGCCCTCTCCTGTATAACCCCCAAACGCGGCGAAACGTTGCGTCCCGCGCGGAATAAAAAAGCCGCGGACGGTGACGCCGTCCGCGGCTCTGATCGTGATACGGGAAATTAAGCGCTCACTCGTCCAGCTTGAGCACCGCCAGAAAGGCCTCCGTGGGGATCTGGACCGTGCCGAGCTGGCGCATCTTCTTTTTGCCCTCCTTCTGCTTCTCCAGCAGCTTCTTCTTTCGCGTGATGTCGCCGCCGTAGCACTTGGCCAGCACGTCCTTGCGCAGGGCCTTGACCGTCTCGCGCGCGATGATCTTCCCGCCGATGGCCGCCTGGATGGGCACCTCGAAGAGCTGGCGGGGGATGTTCTCCTTGAGCTTTTCGCAGAGCTTGCGCGCACGGGGATAGGCCTTCTCCCGGTGGGCGATGAAGCTCAGCGCGTCGACCTGGTCGCCGTTGAGGAGCATGTCCACCTTGACAAGGTCGCTGGGCTTATAGGTGGAGAACTCGTAGTCCAGCGAGGCGTAGCCCTTGGTGCGCGCCTTGAGGGTGTCGAAGAAATCGTAGATGATCTCGTTGAGCGGCATTTCGTAATGCAGCTCGACGAGGCGCGTGTCGAGGTACTGCATGTTCTTGTACTCGCCGCGCCGGTCCTGGCATAGGGGCATGATGTTGCCGACGTACTCGTTCGGCGTGATGATGGAGACCTTGACACAGGGCTCGTAGGCCTCGGCGATGGAGGCGGGCTCCGGGTAATTGTGGGGGTTGTCGACCATGACGGTGCTCCCGTCGGTCTTGACGACCTTGTAGATGACGGAAGGCAGCGTGGTCACGAGCTCCAGATCGAACTCCCGCTCCAGCCGCTCCTGGATGATCTCCATGTGCAGCATCCCCAGGAAGCCGCAGCGGAAGCCGAAGCCCAGCGCGACCGAGCTCTCCGGCTCATAGCTGAGCGAGGCGTCGTTGAGCTTGAGCTTGTCCAGCGCGTCGCGCAGGTCGGGATACTTGGAGCCGTCCTCGGTGTAGATGCCGCAGTAG
>JAFUUR010000216.1 GCA_017477695.1 Oscillospiraceae bacterium
CGCCGCCGCGGGCCTCACCTTCCTGGTGATCGCCGCGTTCCTCGGCCCGCTCTACGGGCACAGACACATGTACAGCGGCTCAAATTTCTGGTATCACCTCGTGCTGCCGCTGGTCTCCATGCTAGAGTTCTGCCTGCTCGACACGCGCCCCGCGCTCACCCTGCGCGACACGCTCTGGGCCGGGCTGCCCGCCCTGCTCTACGGCGCGGGCTATACGGTGAACCTGCTCGTCAACGGGATCGGCGTCTGGCCGGACACGAACGATTTCTACGGCTTCGTCAACTGGGGCTGGGGCGTGGGCTTCTGCATCTTCGGCGGCATCGTGCTGGCCTCCTGGCTGCTGGCCCTGCTCCTGCGCGCCGGAAACCGCGCCGCCGCGCACCGCGAAGCGGAATAAAAGCAGACCGGCCCCGCCGCATGCGGCGGGGCCGGTCTGCTTTTCAGAAGCCCAGGTTGTCGTTGACCAGGATCACGTGGATCCGGCCGGGGTGGCGGGAGAAGCGCGTGATGAGGAACTGACAGCAGATCGTGTCCGGCGACTTGCAGTTCATGCAGGTCCCGGTCCTGGAACATGGCGTGGAGAGCCCGAAGCGCTGGGCGTTCGTCGTCGCGGCGACGTTGCGCGCCCGCTTCATGGCGCCGTCGACGTCGTCGCAGACCTTGTTCATGCCGACGATGAAGAGCACCTTCTTCGGGCCGTTGGCGATGGCGGAGACGCGGTTTGCGTTCCCGTCGATGTTCACGATGACGCCGTCCTGCGTGATCGCGTTGGCGCTGGCGAGGAAGAAGTCCGCGTCATAGGCCGCGAGCATCGCGGCGCGCTTGTCCTCCATCTCGTCGCGGTCGATGAAATCGTACGGCCCGCTCTTGAGCGCCTTGACCAGGCCGATCTCATGCACGCTCATGCCGCCGCCCATGGTGGTGACGCTGCCCTCCGGGATCAGCGAGAGCGCCAGCTCCAGCGCGGCCTCCTTGGTCTCGGCGTAATAGCCGGTCATGTTGCGCGACTGCAGGCCCTTGATGACCGTCTGCGCGAGCAGCTCGTTTCTCTTTTTCACGTTTTCGTTCACGTCGTATCCTCCTTTATCGTTATCCGTGTCCGTTTCCGTATTCTTCCTTTTTACTTTACCACAGCGGCGCGCCGCGCGCAAGCCCCGGATAAGGCCCCGCCCCGGCGGATAAGACGGCGAGCCTGAGCGGATCCTCACGATCCGTTCAGGCTCGTCGTTTCTTCTTGCGCGCGGCCGGTGAGGCTCGCGGGTCAGCCGGCGGATCGCGTGGGATCCAGGGCGGCAAGCTCGGGGTCCACGATCACGCCCTCGCGCATGATGCACGCGTCGTCCAGCCAGACGGTGGAGCGCAGGCAGATCCCGTCGCTGTGACTGACGGCGTCCTGTCCGCAGGGCGGCGCGTCCACGTCGCTCACGTAGCCGATGCCCCATTCGGTGGCGCCCCAGACCCGCTCGTCCTCCACGATGTTGCCGGTCAGCCGGGCGCCCGGGTTGAAGCCGTAGGCGATGTGGGCCATCTTCAGCATGCCCGGGTCGTTGAAGCCGCGCAGATACGCCTCGTAGGCGCGCGCGTCCTCCCCGCCGGACACGGCGGTGATGACGCCGTCCTCCACGGTCAGCTCCACGGGTACGTCCGGCACCCGGCCGAAGGGCGGCGTGACGCAGCCGTCGAACACGATCTTCCCCTGGATGCTGCCGAAGCGGGGCACGACGTTGATCTGCCCCGTCAGCATGTGGATCGCGGGATAAGAGGCGTCGCCGCAGTCGCAGGCCACGTAGTGGACCGGGTCGATCTCAAAGCGCACGTCCGTGCCGGCGGGCGTGGTCACGCGCATGGTCCGGGCCTCGCGGGTGCGCTCCGCCACCCGGAGCATGAAGACCTTCAGCCGGGGATTGTCCACGTTGCCGACCGTGCGGATCAGCAGATCCTCGTTGAAATCCACGAGGCACATGTAGCGCAGCTTTTTGTTCCCGGCGCTGGCCCGCTCAAAGGGCGTGGAATACAGCAGCCACTGGTGGTTGAACTCGATCCACACGTCCGTGACGCCGAGCGCGGCGCTGAGCACCTCCACCGGCAGATCCGGGTCCGCCGCCTTGCCCACGCTGCCCGGCGTGGGATGCTGGAGGATCAGGGGAAAGCCGCCCGCCTCCTGCACCGCGTCCGCCACGGCCCGCGTGACGTTCATGTTGCTGTCGTAATCGGTAGTGATGGTCACGGTCTCGCCGGGCTTTACGGCGAAGATCTCGCGGACCAGCTTGTCCGCCGCCTGCTGCAGCTTCGTTTTCATTTCGTTACCTCCAGATTTGCCAGTCTCTCGATCGCCTCCCGGTAGATCTCCTCCGCCTGAAACAGATCCTCCAGCAGGATATACTCGTCCGCCTGGTGCTCGGTGCACACCCGCCCCGGCTGCATGGGCCCGAAGGCCACGATGCCGGGCATGGCGCGGGCGTAGGTGCCGCCGCCGATCACGGTCGGCTCGGACGCGTCCCCGGTCACGCGGCGGTAGACGTCCAGCATGGCCCGGATGACCTGCCCGTCCCGATCCATGTAGATGGGCGCCATGCTCTCCGTGCACGCGACCTCGATGCCGTAGGGCGCGCAGGCCGCCTCGACGGCCCTGCTCACCTGCTCCTGTGCGACCGTGACGGGACTGCGGACGTCCAGCGTCAGCACGACGCGGTCTCCCAGCGTGCGCAGCAGGCCCGCGTTCAGCGTGAGCTTGCCGCTCTGCGCGTCCTCGAAGCCGCAGCCCAGGCCGACGCCGTGCACTTCCCGGCCGATGTGCCGGTTATAAAAGTCCGCCAGGGGACTCTCGACCCCCGCCGCGGCGAGCTGCTCCATCAGCGCGCTGATGGCGTTGCTGCCCTTTTCCGGGGTGCTGGCGTGCGCGGCCTCGCCGCTTGCGAGGAAGGTGCGCGGTCCGTCTTCCGCCGCGGTCTCCGCGCGTGCCCAGGCCGGGACCATGTTGGACGCGTCCCCGCCGGAGACGGACAGGAGGCCCGTCGCGGCGAGCGGCATGCTCAGCTCATAGTTGAGGATGCCCTTCTCCCCGTAGATGGCGGGGAAATCCGCGTCCGGCGTGAAGCCGAAGACCGGCAGCTGCTCGTGCGCCTTGTAATACTCCATATCGTCCCAGCCGCCGGTCTCCTCGCTCTGGCCGAAGATCAGCCGCACGCGCCGCTTCAGCGGCACGCGCGCGTCCTGCAGCTCCCGCATGGCGAACAGCGCCGCCAGCACGGGGCCCTTGTCGTCCACCGCGCCGCGGCCGTAGAGCCTGTCGCCGCACAGCTCGCCCGCGGGATCGTGCGTCCAGCCGTCGCCGACGGGGACCACGTCCAGGTGGCCGAGGATCCCCACGATCTCCTCGCCCCGGCCGATCTCGGCCCAGGCGACCCGGCCGCCGCGGTTTTCCGTGCGCAGGCCCAGCCGCTCACAGAGGGCCAGCACGTAGTCCAGGGCCTTCGCGGGCCCGGTGCCGTAGGGATGGGCCTCGTCGGCGTCCGTCATGGCGACGCTTTCGATGGCCATGAGGCCGGTGAGGGCCTCCAAAAATGCTTCTCTGTCCAAAGCCGTTTCCTACCTTTCATGCCAGTCCAGCCCGTCCAGGGCGAGGGCCGGGCCGGGCACGTGGTTGCGATAGCCGAGGCGGACCAGGCTCTCCAATTGAAGCAGGCCGGTGCAATAGGGCTCGACCACCGTCATGGGCGCGCCCGCCTCCCGCAGCGCCTGCCCGAGCCGCTCCGCCACGCCGCACATGCCCGTACAGCCCAGCACCGCGGCGGTGCAGCGCTCGGTCTCCCACAGGTCGAGGCAGGCCGCCGTCAGCCGGCGCAGCAGCTCGTCCTGATCGTCGCGCAGCTCCAGCACCTCCATGTCGACCGCGCGGATGACCGCCGGGTGAAAGCCGTGCGCGCGGGCCTTGCGCTCCTCGCTCTGGATCCCGGCGCGGTCGGTGGTGATCACCGCGTAGCGCTCGGCCAGCAGCTGCGCCGTGCCGAGGGCCGGGCGGTAGCCGCCGAGCACGGGGATGGGCAGCAGCTCCCGGCAGGCGAAGACGCCGGGATCGTCGAAGCAGTCGACGAAGATCCCGTCGCTGCCGCGCTCGTACGCGGCCTGCGCCGCGAGCACCACGGAGGGCGCGTTGAACACCGCGTGCAGCTCGCTCTCGATCGCCGGGAAGCCCTTGCCGATCGTGACGGCCTCCAGCTCCGTGTCCGGCAGGAGGCGACCGCGGACCAGCTCCATTTCCTTTTTGCCCAGGTCGCCCGTGTCGTCGGTGACCGGGATGACGATCGTCAGCTTCATATCAGCAATAGGGGACGTAGTCCACGTCGAAGCCGAAGCTGCGCGGGCCGAAGACCTCGAGGCCGCGCTGCGTGGTCCACTCCGCGGGGGCCGGCAGCGCCGTGACCGCCACGTGCTCGCCGACGACGGCGTAGGGGTTGAGCTGCGGCTCGCCCGCGTCCAGGTTGAACAGGCAGATCAGATCCGGCACCGTGACGAAGATCTCGCCGTCCAGCCAGCTGATGATGTTCTCGTTCTGATACCAGAGGTGCAGGCTGTGGCCGGCCCAGTCGCCCTCGCCCGCGATGACGGTGTCGCCGTAGGTGTAGCCGTCGCGGGTCTCGAAGCTGCTCTCCGTCACCGTGCCGCGGAACATCATTTTCCCCTTGCCCGTCGCGGTGACGGCGGCGACGTAATCGCCGCCCTGCGCCAGGGTCTGCCGGTAGGCCCTGCCGATGGCCTCCGCGTACGTGATGGCGCCGCGGATGACGGCGTCCTTCAGAACGGAGGCGGTGTTGACGTGGTCCATGACCGCGATAGTATTGCGGCTGACCACCGCGAGGGCGCGGACGAGATCCTCGCCGCGCTCGTCGTCGAACACGTTCGTGAACACGGCGCCCTCGCCGAACTCGTTCATCACCGCCATGGGGCACATGGGGACGCCCTTGAGGTAATAGGTGGAGTGCTGCAGGGCGGGCACGCTGCGCCCGGCGGGGTCGCCGTCGACGATCAGCCTGTCCGTCATGGCACCCACGTAGAAGGCCGTGGCCGTATTGCCGCCGCCCAGCTCCGTGGAGATCACCGCCGTCACCTCCCGGGCGAGGAAGCTCTCGAGCTGGCGCATGTTGGCCAGGTAGAAGCTCTCCTCCAGCTCCTTGAGGCGCGCATATTTCCGGATCTCCTCCTCGGTCAGCGGGCTGATGGCGCCGCAGGCGTAGGGCGTGCCGATGACGGCGTCGTCCGGCAGCTCGTCAAAGCTCACGAGCTTGAACTGCTTGCCCGCCGCCAGGGCCTCGTCGATCTGCGCGATGCCCTCGGTGAGGCTGCCGCCGCCGCCCGTCCCCAGGATCGTGCAGCCCCACAGGATATCCAGCAGCTCCTCGCGATTCAGAATTCTCATATCCGTCTCTCCTTCTCTTCCGGTCGCCGGAAGGTCTTTTCGTATTTTATTCGCCGCCGTTTTCCAGCTCGCGCGCCCGCAGGCAGCTCACCATGCGGCCGCCGCCCAGCTCCTCCGGCTGAGGCGCGCACTGGCTGCAGCGCTCGCAGGCGTAGGCGCAGCGCTCGTGGAAGGCGCAGCCCGGGGGCGGGTTGATGGGGCTCGGGATCTGCCCCTCGAGGGTCTTGAGCCCGTCCATGCCCCGGGTCGTCAGCGTGGGGATGGAGTCGAACAGCGCCCGCGTGTAGGGGTGGACGGGATGGCGGAACACGTCCTCCGCGGGGCCGAATTCCACGATCTTGCCCAGATACATGACGGCAATCTTGTTGGCCAGCTCGTGCACCACGCCCAGGTCGTGGCTGATGAGGATGTTGGTCAGCTGCAGGCGCTTGCGCAGGTCCTTGATTAGGGCCAGGATCTGCTCCTGGCTGAACATGTCGATGGAGCTGGTGGGCTCGTCCAGGACCACGAGCTTCGGCTGCGAGGCCAGGGAGCGCGCGATGGCGATGCGCTGGCGCTGCCCGCCGGAGAACTCGTGCGGGTACTTGTAGCAGGCATCCTCGCTGATGCCGACCAGGGAGAGCAGCTCCCGGACGCGCTTGAGCTTTTCCGCCTCGCCGAGGCGCTCATAGACCTCGATGGGCTCGGCCACGATGTCCTTGATGAGCCAGCGCGGGTTGAGCGACCAGTACGGGTCCTGGAAGACGATCTGCACGTTTTTCTTGAAGGCGTTGTTCCCCTTCTTCACGCCGGAGAACACGTCCTCCCCCTCGAAGAAGACCTTGCCGTCCGTGGGCTCGTAGAGGTTCAGGATGGTGTTGACGAGGGTGGACTTGCCGCAGCCGGACTCGCCCACGATGCCCAGCACCTCGCCCTTTTGCAGGGTGAAGCTCACGTCGTCCACGGCCTTGAGGCACAGGTGCTTCTGGTGCTTGATGTCGTCGTTGATGTCGAAGTATTTTTTCAGGTGCTCCACGCGCAGCAGCTCTTCCCCACTCTCCACGGGCTCGGCGGAGCGGCTCTCCGTCTTGACCGCCTCGAGCAGGACGCGGGTGTACTCCTGCTGCGGCGCGGCGATCAGCGCGGCGGTGTCGTTCTGCTCGATGATCCTGCCGCCGTAGAGGATGCCGACGCGGTCGCAGAAGGCGGAGACCAGGCTCAGATTGTTGGCGATGAAGAGCACCGTCATGCCGCGCTTCTGCTGCAGCTCCTTCAGGAGCTTCAGGATGCTCGCCTGGATGGTGACGTCGAGGTTGCGCGTGGGTTCGTCCGCGATCAGGAATTCCGCCCCGCAGGCGAGGGCCAGCGCGATGATGACGCGCTGCCGCTGGCCGCCCGAAAGCTGGTGCGGGTACTTGCTCATCGTGCTCTCCGCGTCCGCCAGCTTCACCTCGCGCAGCAGGCCCAGCGCGCACTCGCGGATCTCTTTCTTTTTCATGCCGCCGCCGCGGGCCTTCAGCACGTCGGTCATGATCTGGCCGACGGTGAACACCGGGTTGAGGCAGCTCATGGGGTCCTGGAAGATCATGGCGATCTTGCTGCCGCGGACCCGCTTTTCCATCTGCCGGCCGTTCAGCGCCAGCAGGTTCTCCCCGTCGAGCAGGATCTCGCCGGACTCGATCTTTCCCGGCGGGCAGGCCAGCAGCTGCTGGACGGCCAGCGCCAGAATGGTCTTGCCCTGGCCGGACTCGCCCACGAGGCCGTAGGTCTCGCCGCGCCGGATCTCCAGGTGCTCGATCTGCAGCACGTCCTTCACGCCCTCAAAGGACTTGTGGGTGATGTGCAGGTCGTTGATCTCAAAATATGCCATCGTCCAGCCTCCTCACTTTTTCCGGGTCTTGGGGTCCAGGATCTCGCGGATCGCGTCGCCCAGGAGGTTGAAGCACAGGACGGTGATGAAGATCGCGACGCCGGGGAAGATGCAGTACCACCATTTGTCCGGGAAGTAGGTCCGGCCCATGGAGATCATCAGGCCCCACTCCGGCGTGGGCAGCTGCGCGCCCAGGCCCAGGAAGGACAGCCCGGCCAGCGTCAGAATGACGCCGCCGATATCCATGGAGGCCTGCACGATGACGGGGCTGATGCAGTTGGGGATGATGTGCTTGAAGATGATCTTCAGCCGGCTGGTGCCGATGGTCTCCGCCGCCTGGACGAATTTGCGCTCCTTGACGGAGATGGCCTGGCCGCGCAGCAGGCGGGTATACCAGGGCCACCAGGACAGGGAGATGGCCAGGATGGCGTTGTTGAGCCCGCTGCCCATGATAGCCACCATGGCGATGGCCAGCAGCAGGGGCGGGAAGCTGAGGAAGATATCCGTCAGACGCATGATCACGTTGTCCACCCAGCCGCCGAAGCTGCCGGCGATGGCGCCCAAGGGGATGCCGATCAGCAGCGACAGGCCCACCGCGCCCAGCGCGGAGCGCAGGGAGACCCGCGCGCCGTAGACCACGCGGCTGAAGATATCGCGGCCCAGCTCGTCGGTGCCCATCCAGTGCTCGGCGCTGGGGGGCTGGAGCTTGATCTCGATGTGGCTGGCGTCGGCGATGTCCTGCGGATAGGGGATGAGGACGTTTGCGAAGATGGCCGCCAGCACCAGCAGCACCAGCACGATCAGCGCGATGAGGCTGAGCTTGTTGCGGGCCAGCAGGTACAGGCTCTCCCGGAAGCTCTCGATCCGGGGTCTGAGCGTTTGGATCAGATTGTTCACGGCCGGCCCCCCTTACAGACGCACCCGCGGGTCGGACGCAATGATGATGTCCGCCAGCAGGTTCAGAATGATGTAGCAGGAGGCGCCGAACAGGGTCACGCCGATGATGGCGGGATAGTCCAGCGAGGTCACGGCGGAGGCGATGTAGCTGCCGATGCCGGGCCAGGCGAAGATGGCCTCCACGAGGAAGGTGTCGGTCAAAGTATAGCCCATGGAGAGGGCCACGTCCGTCGCGGTGGTGCCGAGGCTGTTCTTCAGCGCGTACTTCCAGAGCATCTTGCCGTCGCGCAGGCCGTAGCTGCGCCCGGCGGTGATGTAGTCCTCCCCGAGGATCTCCAGCAGGGCGCTGCGCGTCATGCGCGCGACGAGCCCGATGGGATAGAGCGAGATGGTGATGCAGGGCAGGATGATGTGCAGGAAGGCGTCGTGCAGCAGGGCGAACTTCCCGGTGATCAGACAGTCGAGCAGGAGCAGGCCCGTGATCTTGGGCACGGACTGGAAGATGGTCGCCTCCACGCTGATCTGCCCGCCGATGGGCAGCAGGCCCAGGATCTTATAGAAGATGAGCTGCAGGAACAGCGCCACCCAGAAGGTCGGCAGCGACACCGCGCCGATGGAGAAGAAGCGGCTGACGTGGTCCAGCATCCGGTCCTTCTTTTTGGCCGAGTAGATGCCCAGCGGGATGCCGATCACGACCGCCAGCAGGAAGGCCAGCAGCACCAGCTCCAGGGTCGCCGGGATATAGCGCTTGAGCTCCAACGCCACGGGCTGGTGCGTGCGCAGGCTCTTGCCCAGGTCCCCGTGCAGCAGGTCGCCCAGGTAGAGCAGGTACTGCTGCGGCAGGGGCTTGTCCAGGCCGAGCTCGATCCGGGCGGCCTCAAGCTGCTCGGGAGTGGCCCGCTGCCCGGCCCACTTCACCTCCGGATTGGAGGGGAGCACGCGGGCGATGAAGAACGTGATGGTCACGACGCCGAGCACGACGACGATGCTGCTCAGAATGCGTTTGAAGATGTATTTCAGCACAGGCGATCTCTGCCTTTCCTGTAGAAGATGGCGAAATGGCGCCTCCCGCGAGGGAGGGCCATTTCGCGCCGTATGGTTCCTGGTCGACCGCCTTACTTCGCGGTGACCTGGTAATAGTCGACCGTGTAGGAGTAGGCGGGGTTCTCGGCAACGCCCTGCACGGTGTTGCTGACCACGTAGTTGTGGACCTGGTCGTAGAGGTTGAGGTAGTACGCCTGCTCGGCCAGGATCTGCTGGGCCTCGATGTAGCGGGCCTCGGCCCCCTCGCGGTCGGTCGCCGTCAGCTCGACGGCCTCGTCGATGAGGGCGTCCAGCTGGGGATCGCTGATGTAGGAGAGGTTGTAGACGATCTCATCCTCGCTGTGGAGCACGCTCTGGAACCAGCTGGAGGGGTCGGCGTAGTCAGGCCACCAGATGAACAGGAACAGATCCTGCCGGTCGGCGGGGTCGGTGTTCTGCGCCTGGGCCCACTGCTGATCCCACTCCATGCTCTTGAGCTCCAGGTCGATGCCGAGCTGGCGGAGGTTGACCTGGTACAGCTGCAGGGCGCTGGCGTAGGTGTCGTCACCGGTGGAATAGGTGACGGTGAGCTTCAGACCGTTGGTATCGACGCCGGACTTATCCAGGTACTCCTTGGCCTTGTCCATATCGAAGGTGTAGTGGAAAACGTCGTCGCTGTGGCCCCAGAGGCCGGAGGGCACGGTGCCGATGGACTGCTCGCCGCTGCCGTTCAGAACGGAGCTCACGACCTCGTCATAGGGGTAGGCGTAGGCCAGGGCGCGGCGGAAGTCCGCATTGCTGCCGGGCTCGACGGCGGTATTGATGAACATGATGATGTTGTTGAAGGTCTCCGCCTTGACGATATGCACCTTGTCGGGCTGGGCCTCCAGGGCCTCCAGGTCGGTGGCGGAGAGGTCGCTGGAGATCTGGGCCTCGCCGGTCTCGAGCATCTGGCGGCGGGCGCTGGATTCCGCGACCTCGCGGATGATGACGTTCTTATACTGGTCGTCGGTCCAGCCGCCGCGGTAGTCCTCGAAGGCCTTGAGCACGACGCTGTCGCCGTTGGCCTGGGCGATCGTGTAGGGGCCGGAGCCGCCGTCGTGACCCTCGTTGAACCAGGAGACGTCCTGGTCGATCACGCTGTCGGACATGATGTAGGACGCGTAGGCCGCGGAGGCGACCAGGTCCACGGCGGTGGACCAGCCGCAGGTGATGGTGACCTCATACTCGCCGGTGGCCTCGATGCTGCCGCCGTTGTCCTCCAGGACCGCGTCCCACACGTAGGCGCCGCCCTGCCCCAGATCCATGGAGCGCTTGAGGGAGTTGACCACCTGCTGGGCGGTCAGATGGCTGCCGTCATGGAAGTCCACGTCGTCGCGGATCTGGAAGACCCAGACGGTGCCGTCCTCGTTGGCAGTCCAGGAGGTGGCCAGCATGGGATCCACCTCGCCGGTCTCGGGGTTGTAGTGGGTCAGCGTCTCGTAGACGTTCTGCAGCACCATCATGCCGTTGGAGTACTCGGTGCTGGGGTCGAGCGTGACGTAGGGCGTGGTCGTGTGCACGTGGTAGAGGATCTTGGTGTCCGCCGCCGGAGCGCTGTCGGAGGAGGCGGCGCCGCTGCCGCTGCTGCTGCCGCAGCCGGCCAGCAGGCCCAGCGCCAGCACCAGGACCAATGCGATGGAGAGTAGCTTCTTCATGTTTGTCCTTCTTTCTGTTTGCAGATTGGCCCCGGGCGGGGCCCGTGATCATGAAAAAAACACGCACCGCGGTGCGTGTTAGAACGGTTCGAAAACGACGGCCTGCCGTTTCCTGTTTCTGACTGCGCTCCGCTTTACGCGACAGTCCGCAGCATGTTCTGCTGCGTCCCAACCCGCGCCGGGCAGGCCCCCGGCCGGATTTCGGCGCCTTCGCCTTTCCCTGTGCGGCTCGCGGCCTGGTGCCCGCACGGTACTGATCGTTGGCGCGCCTCAATCACGTATATACTTTATCATGCCAAGCGCCAAAACGCAATTGGAAATTACGACAAGATATGCGTATAAATAACCGTTCACTTCCAACATTATACATATTTATGCACCGGTGGTGCATGCTCTTTGCCGGGCCGTCCCGCGGGAAAAGCGGGCCGCGCGGTTGACAGGCCGAAAAACGCCCGGTATAATCCAAGACGGCCGAAACGGAGAAAAGGAGCGGACTGCACGATGATCAGAAGCATTTATTATAACGGACGCGTTTATACCGGGGAGCTCCCGCTCCGGCAGGCCTTCGCGGTGGAGGACGGCCGCTTTCTGCGGGTCGGCGGCGACGAAGAGCTGCTCGCCCTCGCCCGCGAGGGCGACGCCCTGGTGGACCTCGGCGGCCGCTTCGTCTGCGCCGGCTTCAACGATTCGCACATGCATCTGCTCAACTACGGGCAGGCGCTGCGCACCGCCCGGCTCGAGGAGCACACGGCCTCCCTCGCGCAGCTCCTGGCTTATCTGCGCGCGTATCTGCGCGAGCAGAACGCGCGCGGCGGGCAATGGCTCATCGGCCGCGGCTGGAACCAGGACGATTTTTCCGATACCCGGCGCATGCCGGACCGCCGGGATCTCGACGCGGTGTCCGCCGACGTGCCCATCCTGATCACCCGGGTCTGCGGGCACTGCTGCGCCGTCAATTCCCGGGCGCTCGCGCTCGCCGGGATCGGCCCCGACACGCCCGATCCCGCGGGCGGCCGCATCGGGCGCGAGAACGGGCAGCCCGACGGCCTGCTGTACGATAACGCCATGGATCTGCTGAACGGCGCCCTGCCCGTCCCGGACAAGGAGGAGATCAAGGACATGCTCCGCCTCGCCTGCGCGCGGCTGAACCGTTACGGCGTCACCAGCGCGCAGACCGACGATTACTTTCTCTTCCCCTCCGTCCCCTTCGAGACCGTGAACGCGGCCTTCCGGGAGCTGGAGGCGGCGGGCGAGCTGAGCGTGCGCATATACGAGCAATCGTTTTTCACCTCGCCGGAGAGGCTGCGGCGCTTCGTGGAGACGGGCAACGTCACCGGCGCGGGCTCGGACCGGTTCCGGATCGGGCCGCTGAAGCTGGTGGCCGACGGCGCCCTGGGCAGCCGCACCGCGCATCTGAGCCTCCCCTACGCGGACGGCGGGGACGACTGTGGCTTCTCCCTTCTCTCAGAGAAGGAGCTGGACGAGCTGATCTCCTTCGCGCACGCGCACGGGATGCAGATCGCGGTGCACGCCATCGGGGACGCCTGCCTGGATCGGGTGCTGGACGCCGTAGAGCGCGCGCTGCGGGCGCAGCCGCGCGCAGACCACCGCCACGGCGTGGTCCACTGCCAGGTCACCCGCCCGGATCAGCTGGAGCGTATCCGGCGGCTGGGGATGCACGTTTACGCGCAGTCGATCTTCCTCGACAGCGATATCCGCATCGTGCGCCGCCTCCTGCGGCCGGAGCTCGCGGAGAGCAGCTACTGCTGGAAGACCCTGCTGCGCAGCGGCGTGTGCGTCTCCAACGGGTCGGACTGCCCGGTGGAGCTGCCGGACGTGATGGCGGGGATCCAATGCGCCGTGACCCGCCGCGCGCTGGACGGCACGGGCCCCTACCTGCCGCAAGAGGCCTTCACGGTGCAGGAGGCTCTGGACAGCTATACCGTCCACGGCGCGCAGGCCAGCTTCGAGGAGGACCGCAAGGGCCGCATCCGGGAGGGCTTTCTGGCGGACTTCGTGATCCTCGGAGAGGACCCCTTCCGCTGCGCGCCCGACAGGCTGCGCGGCATCCCGGTCCTCGCGACTTACCTCGACGGCGCCTGCGTGTACCGCGCGCCGGACGCGTGACCTCCCTTTCAGCGACCCATATACGCGGCAAGGCCCTCACGGTTTCCCGTGAGGGCCTTGCCGCGTGTGCGGTCAGTCCTGCTCCGGCGCGCCGGGCTCCTCCCGGCTGAAGCGCAGGATCCACAAAAAGATCGCCCCCACGTACAAAACGGAGAGCAGGATGTTCAGGCGCATGTGCTGGCGCAGCAGGAGCATCAGCCCGGCGAAGACCAGCGTCAGCACGACCACCGGGGCGACCGTGCGGCGGCAGAGGCTCCGCTCCCTGCGGGCGTAGCGCTGCAGCGCGAACAGGCAGGCGAAATACAGCACGAACGACACGACCAGAAACAGCGTCTTCGGCCAGACCGCCACCTCCTCGTCGCGCATGAATTCCAGGGAGGTGGTCAGATTGTTCATGCCGAAGAGCAGGAAGATGTGCACGATCATGTAGCCGATGCCCGTGGTCTTCTGCTCGCGGTCGATGATCCGGTCGTACAGCAGCTCGTAGCACAGGAAGAGGCCCGCCACGATCAGGAAGCACATCAGGGAGAAATACACGGAGCTGAGCGTGAAGTCCCCCTCGAAATAGGAGGCGATGGCGATGATCATCTCCCCGAAGGTGAAGACCACGTACAGCATCGCCCGCTCGCTGAGGTGGGTGAAATCCACCAGCTCGGCCTTGGTGTCGTCGGCGAAGACGCGCGTCATCACGATGCCGTACAGGATCGGCACGGCGGTGAGCGCAGCGCCCGTCCGGTTGTAGACCGGGATCGCGAGCAGCACCAGCAGCGCCTCCCCGTACAGGACGATCATCATCCGCCGGATGGCCCGCTGCACGGCGGGCTCCTCCCGGTGGCTGCGCAGCTCGATCGCGTACTGCGTGCCGATGTTCAGCAGGATCAGCGCCCAGGCGACGCAGTACTGGTTCTGGAAGCTCTCCCAGTGCAGCCGCGTCCCCTCGCCGATGTAGTACAGCAGGTACATGTTCAGGAACAGGGCGACGTGGTCGCGCACGCCGTTGCGCCCGTGCATGTTGATGTAATAGGTGGAGAAATTCCAGATCTGGATGATGGCCAGGCTGCACAGCACGTAGGCCAGAAAGGTCGTCCCGGGGACGAAGCCGTTCTCCACGTGGTGCAGCAGCGAGTTGTTGCGCCCGATGATATAAACGAAGATCAGATCGTAGATCAGCTCCAGATACTCGACCTTTTTCTCTTCCTTCCGGAGGGGCTCCCCCTCCGTGTGAAACGTCAATCCGCTCATCGCAAACCTCCCTGCTGTCTCCGGACGCCCGCGCGGGGCCGTCCGGGGCTCTGCCGATGCAGCCGCCGCGCGGCTACGCCGAATAGCTCTTGATCCGGTCGATGATCAGCTTGCCGACGGCGTCGGCGAAAAGCGAGAAGTCCCGGATGCGGACGAAGTCCTGCCCGTACACCATCCGCGCGGAGGGCACGTCCGTGTCCTCCCCGGTGAAGATGCACAGCACCGCGACGCCGTCCGCCCACAGGCGGCGCACCTCGCGGGCCGTGTCGGTCAGGGCGCGGGCGGCGTCGTAGCTGACGCCGACGTCCTTCTCGTCCTTCCGGATCTTGGCGACGTCCATGGGCTTCACGTCCGACAGGACGATGAGGATCCTGTGCTCGCAGGCGGAGTGGGACAGCAGCTCGCCCGCCGCGCGCAGGGCCAGCCCGTCCCGGTTGCAGCCCTCGGCGTAATAGTCGAAGATGCTGTCGCTGCCGGCGGGAGAGCCGTAGTCGTTGAACAGGCGCAGGACCGTGAACCCGCTCATGGAGCAGAAGCTCATCACCCGGCAGGGCACGCGGCAGCGCGCCAGCGCTTCCGCGATGATATACGCCTGGGAGGCGATCTTCGCGGCGCGGGTGATCTGGGAGTGCGACGCGTCGAGCAGGATATCCACGCTCACCTCGCCCGCGTTCTCGTTCTCCGTGCGCCGGAAGACCTTCCCGTCGCCGAGGCGCGCGGCCCTCCAGGCCAGCGCCGGATCGACCGCCCCGGCGTGCGTCTTCACCGGCGCGGGCTGCATGTGCAGGAGGATGGAGTTCATGATGTCCGTGCTGAGGCGGGCGATCTGGAGGCGGTTGGCGACCAGGTTCGCGCGGTAATAGGCGCGGTTCGCGGCGACGAGCTCCTCCCGGCGCCTGCGCTGGTGCAGCTCGAAAGTATTGTAGATCCCGCGCAGCTCGCCGATCTCGCCCCGGGTGTAGAAGAGATGGGTGAACCTGTGGCTGCTGCTGCACAGCTCCTTTTCCAGCTTCGCGACGCGCTCGGCCGGATAGATGGACTTGCCGAACTTCGTCTCCAGAAAGGCGCGCAGCTCCGACTCGCTCAGCCGCGAGCCGGGGGCGGCGCTCCCGTTGCGGCTGTCCCCGTCGGCGGCGTAGAGATCCTTCTCGTGGATGACGATCCGCCCGCGCTGCAGGAAGCTGTCGACCGAGAGGTTTTTGCCCCGGGGCAGGCGGTGTCGCAGGCGCCTGCGCCCGTCGCCGAGGAGGCCGTACCGCTCGAAAAAGAAGGCCCGCGCGGCCTCGACGATCTCGTCCGTCGTCATGTCCTCATCGAGCCGCAGCGCCGTGGGCGCGGGCTCGGGGCGGATCTGCGCGAGGACGGGGCGCCCCGCCAGCTCCCTCCGGTACAGGAGGGGCTCCAGCGCGTTCCAGAACAGGGTCTGGTAGAGCGCGGCGTCTCGGTACTTGTCCAGCATGGCGAAGAGCTTTTCCAGCTTCGCGTACTCGTAGTGCCGCCGCGCGGCGCCGAAGATGAGGTTCCAGTAGAGATCCGCGCCGCCGCTGCCGTCGTAGGCCTTGAAGTCCGGCGCGAAGGAGTAGTCCCCGGCGCAGGTCCATATGATGTTGTCCGCACGCCTTTTCTGCAGGTCCGTGATGCTCCGCTCCATGGCCGCTCCGTTCCGTCCGTGGCCGCTCCGCCGTCAGGCGCTCTGCGCGCGGAAGATATCCGCCCGCGTGAGCCGCCCGTCTATGCGGGTGGAGACGATATCGTCCACGAGGGTGCGTTCAAACTCGTCGAAGCTCTTGTTCACGACGGCAATGCTCAGCGCCTCGCGCATGGTCAGGCCGTTGTACACGAGGTCGACCGTCGCCAGCAGGCCGCGCAGGTCCAGCGCCTTCGTCGAGATCTCGGAGCTCTCGCACTTGCTGCGGATCTCCCCGAAGAGGGCCGTGAGCTGGGCGGCACATTCCGGCTTGAGATCCGGGTACTGCTGCAGGAGCAGCTTTTCCAGATCCTCGCCGGAGATGATCGGCATGTTGATGACCATGAAGCGCGAGGCGAGGGCCTCGTTGAGCTCGCGCGTCCCCGCGTAGCCGTAGTTCATGGTGGCGATGAAGCGCGTCGCCGGGGCGAGGCGGATCCGCTCGTAGCCCGGGACGTCGATGATCCGGCGGAAGTCGAGCGTCGCGTGCAGGACGGCGAGCGACTCGTTCTTGGCCATGTTGATCTCGTCCAGCACGCCGAAGCCGCCCGCCTCGGCGCAGGCGCAGACCGGCCCCTTCCGGAAGGAGACCTCGCCGTTGCGGAAGGTGTCCGTCCCGATGAGGGTGGAGGCGTCGGTGTTCAGATAGAAGGAGACGTCCCACGCGGGCCGGCCGAAGACGGCGGCCAGGTTTTCGGCCAGCACGTTCTTGCCGGTCGCCTTGGGGCCGACGAGGAGCAGGTTCTCCCCGGCCAGGATCGCCGTGACGGCGAGACGCCAGACGTCCCTGCCGTAGTATTTGAATTTCGGGACGGGGATCCTGCTCTCGTCGCCCTGCGCGACGGGGTAGTCCTCCCGAAACCGTTCGATGCGGGCGATCAGCTCGTCCTCGATGCCCTCTTGCCGCAAAAAATCAAGCATGCTCGTCAGACCTTTCGTTTCCAAAATCGGTTTTCTCCGTGCGGTGTTCGTTTTTATTATAAAGGACGCGGCGGCCCTGTCAAGCGTCGTTTTCCAGACTCTTCCAGCCGCGCGTCCCCGCGGCCGCGCATCCGGCGCCCGCTTCAGGCCTCCGGCGCGTACAGCGCCGCGGCCACCGCGCGCAGGTCGAAGCCGTCCAGATCCTCCGCCGTGACGCTGAGCGAATACGACACGCCCGCCTCCGGATCGTACCAGGTGCACAGGTCCGCGTACTCCCCTTCCCCGACGAAGCGGTAAAGCCTGCAGGGGATCGTCCCGTCCGCCCAGCCGGACAGCGCGTCGTCCTCCCGGACGGTCCACTCGTAATACATGCCGGAGCTGCCCGTCTCAATATCGCCGGTCTCCTGCTCCCGCGCGGTGAAGGCATACCCGTCCAGCTCGAAGGAGAGCTGGACCAGCGCGCCCGGGAGCCCGGAGGCGTCCGCCCCCGCGTCCATCGCGCTCCAGCGCACGTTCTGCGCGCCGGCCGGCACGCCGAAGGAACGGGGGCAGAGCGCCCGCACCTCGGTCTCCGTCACTTCCCGCCAGGGATTGGCGAGCTGGGCGCTCCCGCCGCCCGGCGCGGTCTCGCCGCTCTGCGGTGCGCCGGAAGCCTGCCCGCAGCCCGCGAGCAGCAGTACCGCGGCCAGGGCCGCGATCCAAAATAC
>JAFUUR010000217.1 GCA_017477695.1 Oscillospiraceae bacterium
ATCCTCCGGGGCGTATTTCTCCAAATCTCCGCCGCACGGCGCGGCGGACTCTTCATGACACTGCCATTTTACAGGAAAAGAAGCAAAAAAGGAAGAGATATCTTCTCCGATTTCCCGCCGGAGCCGCGCTGTTTTGCTGCGCCGCAAAGCGGCGCGACGAAAAGCAAAAAGCTTTTCGCCATCATATAGTCATTATGGCGAATACCAGGCGCGCCCCAGCGTTGCGTCACAAGTCTCCTTCGGCGTCCGCCCCGCCGTATGGGTGGAGATCACGGGATAAGAGACAGAGACAAAAGAACAGCCGATAAAAAAAGGAAGATGCCGCGTGCATCTTCCTTTTCAGATTTTCCCGTTCGGCTCCCGTTCGGCCGCGGGCGTTCAGGCCGTGTGCGTGCGCAGGTAGCTGAGCACGAGGTTGAGGCCCGTGGAGTTGAGCGTCTTGCCGTTTGCGGAGGCGTACTCGCTCATGAGCGTGCCGTTGGCGTCGCGCACGACGCTGCCGCAGTCGGCGTAATAGGCGCCGGTCTGCTCGCACACGTCGCGGATCCAGTCGTTGGCCTCGCCCACGAGGTAGCTCGAGAGCCCGTCCACGCCGGCATAGTCCGGCACGACGGAGGGCAGCGAGCAGACGATGAGCGTGGTGTCGGGGCTGTTGGCGCGGATATCGCGCAGGAGGGAGGCGTAGCTTTCGATAAAGCTCTCCTTCTCCACCTGGGCGAGCCCGTCGCTGCCGAGGCAGAGCACGAGCCGCGCGGGCCGCGCGACCATGGCGGCGGTGGCGGCGCCGATCTCGGAGCCGTCGTTCGGGTAGCGGATGACGCACTCCGCGAGGCCGGAGGCGGGGAGGTTGCCCGCGGCGCTGGCCCAGACCTGGGTGGTCTCGTTGCCGCCGGAGAGCAGGCCGTAGTCCCGCAGGCCGATCATGGTGCTGTCGACCAGGAAGGTGAGCGAGTCGACGTAGGCCTGGCCGCCGTCGACGGTCTCCGCCAGGCGGCGCAGCGTGCCGTCGCCCTCGGCGGCGGCGCCCGTCCCGGCGTCGACGCCGTCCTCGCTTTTGGCCGCTGCGGCGGCCCTGTCCTCACCGAGGTGCACGCCGCCGCGCTCCTTCGCCCCGGGGTAGCGGGTGAAGATCGCGAACAGCAGGCTCACCAGCAGCGCCGCGAGGCACAGCACGATGGCCCCGGCCCAGATCATATTCTTCAGAGCGTTGAGTTTGCGCATGTCGTTCCCAGCCTTCCGCGCGTAGTTTTTTCACAGGGACGAAGCGCCGCGTGGCGCGCCGCCCCGGATGGTTCCTCTCGCCCGCGCCGCGGGCGCTCGTTCATGATGGCGCCCGGCCGCGCTCAGGTGTTGCACGCGCCGGTCGAGTTAAAGCCCGCGGCGAGCACGGTCCCGTCGGCGCGCAGGCCGAGCACGTGCTGCATGCCGGCGGCGATGGCCGTGATCTCCGTCCAATCGCTCAGATCGAGCGGTATCGAATAACTGATCTGCCCGCAGGTGACCACGGTCCCGTCCGCAAGCAGCCCCACGCTGAAGCAGTCAGCCGCGGCGACGGCGACGACGCCGCGCCACGCGCTCACGCCGCACTGGCCGTAGTCATCGCATCCGACCGCCTCGACGGTCCCGTCCGCCTTCAGAGCCAGCGCGTGATCGCGCCCGGCGGCGATGGCGGTGACGTCCGTCCAGCTCCGGATCCGGTCACAGGTGGCGTCGATCGCCGACTGCGGGTCGTCGGCGTCGTACGGGACGAGGTTTTCACACGGGCCCGCGACGGAGACGGTGCCGTCCCCATGCAGCCCGAGCAGATAATCGTCAGCCTCCCCCGCGGCGATGGCGGTGACGTCCTCCCAGTCAAGCGCTTCCTCCAGGTAACTGAAAAGATAGGTGTCCTCGGTCATGAGGATCCGTCCGTTCTTGTCGAGACCCACGGATCCCGCCATCTGGACGACGTCCTTCCACGTCCGCAGCTCCAGGGGGCCTTCCTCCGGGCCCCAGCGGTCGTCTATGAGCAGACGGCCCTCGGCGTCCAGACCGTAGCTGGAGGTGACGCCTTTGACGTCCGTCCAGCTGTCCGTCAGGAGCTTGCCGAAGTCGCTGCCGCCGACGCTGATGACGGTCCCGTCGGCGCGAAGCCCCAGCGAATAGATGCTCTGCGCGGAGATGGCCGTAATGTCGGTCCAGTCCTCCACGTCACAGGTGCCAGTCCAGCCGTCGCCGCAGGCAACGGCGCTGCCGTCGGCACGCAGGGCAATGAGGGCGCTCGTCCCGGCGAAGAGCCGCGTGAGATCCTCCCAGCCCTCCGCTTTCTCAAGGATGAAGCCCAGCTCCTCGTCTATTGTATAGGGGGGCAGCTCCCGCAGGCCGTACAGCAGCCGACCGTTTTCGTCGATCGCCAGCACGCAGTCCTGCAGCACGGCGACGTCCTTCGTGTGCTTCCAGCCGGAGACGACCGCGGTCTCCTCCGGGCCGCAGCCGGCGGCGAGCACGGTCCCGTCCTCGCACAGGCCTGCCAGCACCCGGTCTCCGATGCTGAGCCGCGCGACGTTCTGCCAGGCGGCGGTCTCCTCGCGCAGCGCCTCAGGCGCGCTGCTGCTGAGCCGCACCGTGCCGTCCTGCAGCACGGCGGCTGCGAAATCCTCGTTCGCCGCCAGGGAGAGGACGTTTTCCCACTCGCGCAGCTCGCCGCTCTCCACGAACGCGGGGCCGCCGTAGCTGCTTGCGGCGGCGGCGAGCACGGTCCCGTCCTCGCGCAGGCCGAGCAGATAGTAGCGGCCGGTGGTCAGCGCGCAGACGTCCGTCCAGTCGCCGAGCTCCGGAGAGAAGTCGCCGTCGGAATAGGGCCTGAAGAGCACGCGCCCCTCCGCGGTCAGCCCGGCGATGCCGGTGGACAGCACGGCCAGATCCCGGATGCCGCTCCAGCCAGGAAATCCGGGGGAGAAGATCTCCGGAGCGTTCCCGCCCACCAGGCGGACCGACCCGTTGCTGCGCAGCAGGGCGGCCGTCGCGCCGAAGAAGGACACGTCGGTAAACTGATTGGGGACGAACGAGCGCTCCGGGAGCGCCTCCGCCGTCGGCGCGTCGGGGCCGGGCGTGTAGCCCGCTTCGGCCTGTCCGCCTCCGACGGCCGTAGAAACGCATATACACAGGCACAGGAGCGCCGTAAGCATTCTTTTCATAAGCTTACCTCTTTTTCCGGGGAGACGAAACAGCAGCGCTGCGCGCTCCCGTCTGTCGGCCGCTTTGCGGGCGGCCGTTTGCGGCGTCGGTCCGGCCGCGCTCAGGTGTTGCAGGCGCCGTACATGTGAGAGCCCCCGGCGAGCACGGTCCCGTCGGCGCGCAGGCCGAGCACGTGCCAGCGGCCGGCCGCGATGGCCGTGACGCCCGTCCAATCGCTCAGATCGAGGGGATCGTAATAACCGACCTTCCCGCAGGTGACCACGGTCCCGTCGGCGCGCAGGCCCACGCTGAAGTTGCCGCCCGCGGCGACGGCGACGATCTCGCGCCACGCGCTCACGTCGCATTGGCCCTCGTCACCGCAGCCGACCGCCTCGACGGTCCCGTCCGCCTTCAGAGCCAGCGCGTGGCCAGCGCCCGCGGAGACAGCCGTGACGTCCTTCCAGCCGCGGATCTGGCTGCAGGCGACCCGGATGCGCTGCTCAGCGTTGGGATCGCCGTAAGGAGCGAGGCTCTCGCATTCTCCCGTGAGGGAGACGGTACCGTCCTTGTTCAGCCCGAGCAGAAAGTCGTCGCCCTGGGCGATGGCGGTGATATCCCGCCAGGAGAGCGCTTCTTCGTAAGCGTAGAGATCGTAGGAGTCCTCCGACAGGAGGATGCGCCCGTCCCTGCGCAGGCCCACGTGGCCCGCGAGCTGGACGACGTCCGTCCAGTCGCGCATGTCCGGCGCGTATTGCTCCGCCGCCCAGCGGTCGTTCGTAAACAGACGGCCCTGCGCGTCCAGCCCGCAGTCGGAGCTGACGCCTTTGACGCCCGTCCAGCTCCCGGTCAGGATCTTGCCGTAGTCGCCTCCGCCGACGCCGACGACGGTGCCGTCGGCGCGCAGGCCCAGCGAGACCGATTCGTACACGGAAATGGCCGTGATGCCCGTCCAGTCCTCCACGTCGCAGTTGCCCTGCCAGGAGTCGCCGCAGGCGAGCGCGCGGCCGTCGCCGCGCAGCGCGAACAGATTTGATCCTCCGGTAAAGAGACGCGAGAGCCCGTCCCAGTCCTTCGACGCGTCCAGCATGGCGCCCAGGTCGCCCTCGTAGTAGTATTCGGGCACGGCGTTGCGGGCGCGCAGCAGCCGGCCGTTTTCATCGATCGCCAGCACGCAGTTCTGCAGCACGGCGACGTCCTTCACGTTCTTCCAGCCGGCGATGACCGCGGCGTCCTCCGGGCTGCAGCCGGCGGCCTTCACGGTCCCGTCTTTGCAGAGCCCGGCCAGGACCACTTCCCCGACCGCGAGCCGCGTGATCTTCTGCCAGGACGCGGCTTCTTCGTGCCAGGAGGCGGGCGCGTCGCTGCTGACCCGTACCGTCCCGTTTTGCAGGATCGCGGCGGCGTAGCCCGACCCGGCGGCGAGAGAATCCACGCTCTTCCAGGAGAGGAGCTCGCCGTTTCGCGCGCTTTTGACCTCGCCGTAGCCGTCTCCGCCGTTTGAGCAGAGGACGGTCCCGTCCTTCCGCAGCCCCAGCAGGCAGTTGCCGGAGGCCGCAAGCGAGGCGACGTTCGTCCAGTCGTCGAGCTCGGGCCGCTCGTCGCCGTAAAACGGCGCCCAGTGCACGCGCCCGTTCTCGTCCGCGCAGGCCATCCCGTCGTATACCACGGCCAGATCCCGGACGGCTGTCCAGTCGGCGTAGGCGTCGGGAAGGAGCGCCGTGTCGCCCGCGCCGACCAGACGGATCGTCCCGTCGGCGCGCAGCAGCGCGGTCGTATCTTCGCAGACGGCGATATCGACGAACTGGTTCGGCGTGCGCGTGCGCGCGGGGAGCGGCTCCGCCGCGGCGGGGCCGGGCGTCGTCTTAGCTTCCGCCTGTCCGGCGCAGGCTGCCAGAGAGAAGCAGATGCACAGGCACAGGAGCGCGGTAAGAAGCTTTTTCATACGTCTTCCTCTTTTTCTCGGAAAAGTAAAACAGCGTCTCCTGCGAGACGCCATATGCTTTCGCCATAAGGCGCCGGACCCCTGCCCTGCAGGGATCCGGTGCCGTGATATCGATGTGCGGCAGCGCTGCGGCTGCCCGCCGGGTCATTCGGCCTCGGCGAGGGCCTTGGCCTCCTCGATGACCTTCTGCTGCACGTTGCCGGGGGCCTCCTCGTAGCGGATGAACTTCAGCGAGAAGGAGCCGCGGCCCTGGGTCATGGAGCGCAGGTCGATCGTGTAGGAGCTCATCTCGGCCATGGGGACCTCGGCCTCGACGATCTGCATGCCGTCCTCGGCGTTCATGCCGAGCACGGTGCCGCGGCGCTTGGAGGAGATATCGCTCATGATATCGCCCAGGTTGGCGTCGGGGATGCTGACCTTCAGCAGGCCGATGGGCTCCAGAATGGTGGGCCTGGCCTTGGGGATGCCGTCCTGGTAGGCCAGGCGGGCGGCGGTCTGGAA
>JAFUUR010000218.1 GCA_017477695.1 Oscillospiraceae bacterium
AGGCGCGCGAGATCCGCGTCGCTCGCGTGGGAGTCGGTCACGACCACGTCCAGCTCCGAGAGCGCGGCGACGCGCTGCACCGCCCGGCGGTTGAGCTTGGAGCTGTCGATGAGCAGCACGCTCGTGCGCGCGCTGTGCAGCATGGAGGTCTTCACGTCGATCAGCCGATATTCGTCCGTGCTGACGCCGGCCTCGAAGTCCAGCCCGTCGGCGGAGAAGAAGAGCAGATCCGCGTTGTACGACTCGATCTTCCGGCAGGCGTGCAGCCCGTAGGTGGACATGCTCGGCAGGTGCACGTCGCCCCCCAGGAATTCCACCTGGATGCGGCTGGGCCGCTGCGAGAGGTACATGGGGATATAGAGGTTGTTCGTCGCGACGCTCAGCGGCTCGATCCCCTCCAGGTGCTTGCTCAGCTCCAGGACGGTGGTGCCGCTGTCCATGAAGATGAAGTCCCCCGGGCTGATGAGCGACACCGCCGCGCGCGCGATGGCGGCCTTCCAGAGGTGGTGCGCCGAGTAGCGCAGGAAGTAGCGCGGGTCGAAGGAGGGGTCGCAGTTGAGCGAGTAGAGGCCCTTGCTGTTCTGCGTGATGAGCGACTCCGCCGACAGCGCGTGCAGATCGCGCCGCACGGTCATCTCCGAGGTCTTGAACTCCTCGGCGATCTCGCCGAGCGCGCAGTTCTGGTGGTTGGCCAGATACCGCAGGATCTCCTGCCGGCGCATGTCCACCGCGGCGTAGAAATTTTTGGGCATAGGGGGCTCCTTTCCGGCCTGCCGCACGATTTTGTGCATATTGCCGGTTTTCTTTATAAAAATTTTACAGCCTATCATAAAAGCAGATTACGTAAATCCGCGCGTCCGTATAGCTCTTATATATGTAATATCATAACATAAAATCGCGAGATTGCAAGGCCCCTTCGCCGCTTTTCGGCGGACAATTCCCAGTCATTCCCAGAAGTCCGGGGCGTTTTTCCTTTTTCTGGCGTGGTTTCGCGTTGACAGCCGCAGGGGTATATGATATAAATTAACATAAAAGAAGGGCCTGCGCGCCGCCTTCCGGGCGGACGGCGCGGCCGACATCGGGAGGGAAAGCGTATGAATTCCGTCTGCCAGGCAGTCGACTATACCGGCAAGACCGTGATCGTCACCGGCGCGGCCCAGGGCTCCGGCTCCGGCATCGCCCGCCGCTTCGCGGAGGCCGGCGCCGATCTGGCCATCACCTACAACACCAACGCCGCGGCCGCCGCGGAGAAGGTGCGCGAGTTCGAGGCGCTCGGCGTCCGGGCCGCGGCCTACAAGATGAACCAGCGCGACAACGACGAGATCGAGCGCGTCGTGCGGCAGATCCGGGCGGACTTCGGCCGGATCGACTGCCTCGTCAACAACGCCGGCATCTACCCCCACCAGACGGTGCTGGACATGTCCGGCAAGGAGTGGGACGACATGCTCGAAAGCAATACCCGCGGCGTGTTCTTCGTCAGCCAGAGCGTCGCGCGCGTGATGAAGGAGGACGGGCGCGGCGGCGCCATCGTGAACATCTCCTCCATCAACGCCCTCAACCCCTCGGACACGCTCGTCCACTACGGCGCCTCGAAGGCGGCGGTGGAGATGATCACGCGCGGCCTCGCCCACGCCCTCGGGCAGTACGGCATCCGCGTCAACTGCATCGCCCCGGGCCTGATCGACGCGCCCAATCTCGACAAGAACGTCCCCGGCTGGCGCGAGAGCTACTCCGAGCGCGCCCCGCTCGGCCGCGTCGCCACCAGCACGGACATGGGCAACGTCTGCATCTTCCTCGGCTCTCCCCTGGCGGGCTTCGTCACGGGACAGATCATCGCGGTGGACGGCGGCGTCCTGCTCGCCCCCTGTTACGACTGGGATTAATTTACGGATGGTGTCTGCATGAAAGGTTTGGATTCTCTCGAGGGCCGCTTCGCCCTCGTCACGGGCGGCACGAGCGCCATGGGCGTCGGCATCGCCCAGGCGCTGCTGGACAAGGGCGCCGGCGTCTTCCTCGCCGACCTTGATCTCGACAAGCTCGCGCGCACGCGCGACGAGCTCCTCGCCCTCTGCCCGGGAGCGGACGTGGGCTTCGCCCGGCTGGACCTGCTCGAGCCCGGCTGCGCCGCCGCCGCCTTCGCCGCGGCCCTCGCGCACTTCCCCACGATCGATATCCTGGTGAACAACGCCGGCCTCTGCCGCATCCACGACGTGGCCGACCTCACCAACGAGCATATCGACGCCACCTTCGGCGTCAACGTCAAGGGCCTGCTGGATATGAGCAAGCTCTTCGCCGCGGAGCTGATCGCCCAGGGCAAGCGGGGCAACATCGTCAACATCGCCTCCAACGCCGGCAAGATCACCTTCAGCGGCCAGCTCGATTACTGCGCCTCCAAGGCCGCGGTGATCAACATCACGCAGTCGCTCGCCAAGGAGTGGGCGCCGCAGCGCATCAACGTCAACGCCGTCTGCCCCGGCGCCGTGGATACGGACATGCTGCGCTACTGCATGGAGGACGCGGTCGCGCGCTCGGGCGGCACCCTCACCGTGGAGGACTGCCGGGAGACCTGGGGCGCCGAGCAGCTCGGGCGGCTTGTGGAACCTGTTGAGATCGGGCGCGTCGTCGCCTTCCTGGCGAGCGACTCGGCCGTTGTCATACGCGGGCAGTCGATCAACGTCGACGCCGGCACTACCCCATACTAAAAAAGAAAAGGAGAAACGAAAGATGAAAAAGACCCTTGCCCTGCTTCTGTCCGTGATCATGGTCCTCGCTCTGCTGACCGGCTGCGGCAGCAGCGCCAGCACGGCCCCCGCCGCCAGCCAGAGCACCGAAGCCGCTCCCGCGGAAGCCGCCCCCGCCGCCGAGAGCGACGAAGGCTACAAGATCGTCCTCATCAGCAACCCGGCCAGCGGTGACCTCGGCCCGGTCGACGCGATGATCGCCGGCGCCCAGCGCGCCGAGGCCGACTTCGGCGTCACCGTGAAGATCATCGAGTCCCTGGATCCCGCCGGCTACGAGGAAGACATCCGCGCCATGGCGAAGGACGGCTACGACCTCATCATGACCACCTTCCCGCCGATGCAGGAGGCTACCATCGCCGTCGCCAACGACTACCCCGACGTGAAGTTCGGCTCCATTTTCCAGACCTCCAACGAGGAAGGCCACTATGACAACGTCTGGTCCACCAAGTACCTCGGCAGCCAGTGCACCTACGTGCTCGGCGCGCTGGGCGCGACCGTGACCAAGACCAACAAGATCGGCTACATCAGCGGCGACCAGGCCGCCGCCGTCTGCGACGCCTGCAACGGCTTCATGCGCGGCGCGCACGCCGCCAACCCCGACGTGGACGTGTACTTCGTCTCCGTTGAGAGCTACGAGGATCCCGCCAAGGCCAAGGAGATCGCCAAGTCCATGATCGCCGAGGGCGTTGACTTCATCCAGACCGACGCCGCCGGCAGCCAGATCGGCGTCATCGAGGCCGCGAACGAAGAGGGCATCTTCGTCTCCGGCGACGTGTCCAACAACTACGACCTCTGCCCCGACGGCTTCATCAGCTACCTGGGCATCGACTTCGGCCAGAACGTCTACCTCGCTGTCAAGTACCTCGTCGAGGGCACCTTCCCCGGCGGTGAGCAGGGCGTCATGAACCTGGCCGTCGGCACCTACTTCATCGATCAGGATCCCATCAACGCGCTGATCGAGAAGGCGGACGACGCTTCGGTTCTCGAGGCCGGCAAGGCCATCATCGACGACTACACCGCGAAGATCGTCAGCGGTGAGATCGAGGTCGAGTCCGACCTGACGCCTCCCTCCTGGGACCGCATCAAGGCCGAGTAAGCTTCCGACACACATCTGAGGTGGAGGATCCCGGATCGTCCGACCCGCTCCTCCCTGCTGCACGAGAGGAATAACGATGAATGCAGTAGAAATGATCGACATCGTAAAAGAGTATCCGGGCGTACTGGCGAACGATCACGTGAGCCTGACGGTCGGACAGGGTGAGATCCACGGGCTGGTAGGCGAAAACGGTGCGGGAAAATCCACCTTGATGAATATGCTGTACGGCATGACCACGCCGGACAGCGGAGAGATCCGTATCCACGGGGAGCGTGTAGCCATACACTCTCCCCGCGATGCGATCCGCCACGGGATAGGGATGGTGCATCAGCACTTCATGCTGGCGCCGTCCCTCTCCGTTTTGGACAACATCATCCTCGGCAACTCCCCGCGCAAGGGCGTCTTCATCGACAAGCGCCGCGCGAAGGAGCAGCTAACGGAGATCCTCGAGCGCTACGGCTTCCGCCTGGATCTGGACGCGAAGGTCTACACCCTCTCCATCGGCCAGATGCAGCGCGTGGAGATCGTCAAGGTGCTCTACCGCGGCGCGGACGTGCTGATCCTCGACGAGCCCACGGCGGTGCTCACGCCGCAGGAGGTCGAGGAGCTGATCGCCACCATGCGCCTGCTGCAGCGGCAGGGCACCTCCATCATCATCATCACGCACAAGCTCAAGGAGGTCATGAAGGCGACCGACCGCGTCACCGTCCTGCGCAAGGGCCGCGTCACGGGCCGCCTCGAGACCAAGGACACCAACGAGCACGAGCTGGCCGAGCGCATGGTCGGGCACGAGCTGAACATGAGCATCGACAAAGGCGCCGCCTCCCGGGGCGACACGGTGCTGGAGCTGCAGCACCTCACCACGCTCGACAAGCGCGGCCGCACCGCCGTGGACGACGTGTCCTTCCGCGTGCACGCGGGGGAGATCGTCGGCATCTGCGGCGTGGAGGGCAACGGTCAGACCGAGCTCGTGTACACTGTCGCGGGCATGATGAAGCAGCAGTCCGGCACGATCCTCCTGCAGGGAGAGCCGATCCAGAACGCCTCCGTGCGCGAGCGGCGCCTGCGCGGCCTCGCCCACATCCCGGAGGACCGGCTCGCCGTCGGCGCGGCGCCGAGCTGCACCATCCGCGAGAACCTCATGCTCGCCAATTACTTCAAGCCCCCCTACAGCCGGCACGGCGTGCTCAACGGCGCCGCGCTGGAGGAGCACGCGGGGGAAATGATCGACCGCTTCGCCATCAAGGTCCCGGACGCGGACTACGCGCTCGGCACCCTCTCCGGCGGCAACATGCAGAAGGTCGTCATCGCCCGCGAGATCGACACGGAGCCCGTCCTGCTCGTCGCGGCACAGCCGACGCGCGGCGTGGACGTGGGCGCCATCATGAACATCCGCCATCAGCTCAACGAGCTGCGCGCCAGGGGCATGGCGATCCTCCTCGTCTCCGCGGAGCTGGAGGAGATCTTCGCCCTGTCCGACCGGATCCTCGTCATGTACGAGGGGCGTATCGTGGCGCAGCGGCGTCCGGAGGAGACGACGGAGAACGAGCTCGGCCTGTACATGGCCGGCTCCCGAGAAATGCAGCCGGAGGAACTTGCCGATGAATAAGCAAAAAGCGCTCCGGCGCGTCCTGACGGTCGGGAAGGCCGTCGGCCGCCAGCTCCTGCTGATCCTGGCGGCCATGCTCGTGTGCTCGCTGTTCCTGCTGTGCACGGGCTACGACCCGTTCATCGTCCTCAAGGCGATCGGGCGGGCCATCCGCTCCGACCTGGGCGGCACCGTCCGCTGGACGACGCCGTACATGCTGACGGGCCTCGCCGTGGCCGTCACCTTCCGGGCCAACATCTTCAACATGGGCGTGGACGGGCAGCTCTACCTCGGCTCCATCGCCGCCGTCTGGCTCTCCACGTATCTGACGAACTGGCCCGCCGCCGTGGCGGTGCCGTTCGTGCTGGTCTTCTCGATGCTCGTCGGCGGGCTCTACGCCGTGATCCCGGCGCTGCTGAAGATCCGCCTGCGCTGTGACGAGGTCGTCACGACGCTGCTGCTCAACTACGTGGCCTTTTACTTTACCGACTATCTGGTGCTCGGGCCGATGCTCGGCAGCGGCACGCTGACCGCCGCGCACTCCACCGAGTACATCAGTGAAAACCTCTGGCTGCCGAAGCTCGGCTGGTTCGGAGACTCCAATGCGAATTTCAGCCTCTTCATCGGGCTGCTCATCGTGGCGCTCATCACCTTCATGCTCTACAAGACCCGCTACGGCTACGAGATCAAGGTCTGCGGGGCGAACATGGAGTTCGCACGCTACGGCGGCATCAGCGCCGGGAAGACGATCCTCTTCGTGATGATCGTCAGCGGCATGATCGGCGGCGCCACCGGCGCGATGGAGATCCTCGGCGTGCACCACCGCTTCGCCTACCGCTACAGCACCGACGTCGGCATGGACGGCGTCGTGGTCGCGCTGCTGGCGGGCAACAATCCCATCGGCGTCATCCTCTCCGGCTTCTTCTACGGCGCGCTCAAGAACGGCGCCTCCATCATGCAGCGCATCGCGGACGTGCCCAGCTCTCTCGTGGACGTGGTGCGCGGCTCCATCGTGCTGATCATCACGGCCGACTTCGGCTTCCGCAGGCTGCGCGCCAGGCGCAGGGCCCGCAGGGCCGCCGAGTCCCGGGGAAAGGAGGCCGCGTGATATGAACGTGAGCGTCCTCAACAACATCATCGCCACCACCATCCGCATGGCCACGCCTCTCATGCTCGCCGCGCTCGGCGGCGTCTTCTGCCAGAAGGCGCGGGTGTTCAACATCGGGCTGGAGGGTCTCATGCTCATGGGCTCCTTCACGGCGATCTGGGGCGTCATGCTCACCGGCGGCAGCGCCTTCGCCGGGCTGCTCTTCGCCGTCGTGTGCTGCATGGTCTTCTCGCTGCTGTTCTATCTCTTCGCCATCAAGCTCCACGCCAACCAGATCATCACCGGCATCGGCATCAACCTCATGAGCAAGGGGCTGACGGCCTTCCTCCTGCGCGCCGCCTTCGGCACGAAGGGCACGCTGCGCCCCAAGGCCATGCACGCCCTGCTCAGCGTCAAGCTCCCCTTCCTCAGCAAGGTCCCGGTGCTGGGAGGCGTCTTCGGCGAGATGCACATCCTCGCCATCCTCGCCGTCTGCATGATGATCGTCACCGTCGTCATCCTCCGCCGCACGACCATCGGCGCGGAGATCATCGCCATCGGCGAGATGCCGCACGCCGTCAGCACCGCCGGCGTCAAGCCCGACCGCGTCTATCTCTTCGCCATCCTCTGGTCCGGCGCGCTGTGCGCCGTCGCGGGGGCCTACCTCTCGCTGGTGTCGGTCGGCTCCTTCACGGAGGACATGGTCAACGGCCGCGGCTTCACCGCCTTCTCGGCGCTGATCTTCGGCAACGCCAACCCCTACGCCGCCTGTGCGGTCAGCCTGCTCTTCGGCTTCGCCGACGCGCTCGGCATCAAGCTGGAGCTGTCCAACTCCGTCATCCCGAGCTCCATCGTCAAGATGTTCCCCTATCTGCTCGCGGTCGCGGCGCTGGCCTTCAGCAGCTTCGTGAGCATCCGCCGTGAGAACCACGCGAGCGGCAAAAAGACGAAGTGACCGCGCTCTGCGCATAAAGAGAGCCCCGCTGCAAATGCTCATGTACGGTAAGGAAGCAAGCAACCGAAAACAAGAGATAGACCGCCAGCACTACACTATTCCGAACCAAAGACCAAAAGATAAGCATTGTGGGAAAATCTAAACTTTTGGATTTTCCTACAATGCCGACTACGGCGGAATCCCTCCCACTCCTTATATCTTTCTTTCCGTATACATTGAATTTGTATTTAGTAAATGCTATAATGTCCCTATTCAAATTATAAATGTGTTGAATTAGTTACATGTACATATTTTTTGTGCCGGAGGAAGTGAAATGAAACAAAAAATTTATCTCATTACAGGCTTAATGGCTTCTGGAAAATCTACAGTTTCCGATTTACTGGCAAAATCAATAGAAAAATGCGTCCATCTTCGTGGTGATGTGTTCCGAAAAATGATTATTTCAGGCAGAGAAAATATGTCAGCTACCCCATCAGCGGAAGCAGTCCGCCAGCTGTACCTTCGATACAAATTGACTGCTGATGCGGCAAGGTCATACTTTGACAACGGCTTTTCTGTAGTGATCCAAGATAACTACTACGGTGATGAATTAAACCGAATGATAAATTATCTGCATAAATACCCTGTTGAGGTTGTCGTTCTTTGTCCAGATGTGGAAACAATAAAAGAAAGGGAACGATACAGGGAGAAAACAGGCTATTCCGGCTTTACGGTTGAAACCTTATACGATACATTTATGCAGACAACACCACGGATCGGCTTTTGGCTGGACAATTCCAATCAAACACCACAGCAGACAGCAGAAACCATTCTGAACACCAGGAAGCCGGTATGATTGTTACATATAAGGGGAAGAAAAATTTCTTTTAAGTACTTTCTTTCCTAAAACTGATGTGATATAATAGCTTCATTCCAGAAAAGGAGTAAAAAATATGCGGCAAGGTATTCTTAAATAAAACTATAATCAAATAGTGGGAACAAAGAATTATGATAGCTCCTTTTGTGGGGGCTTGGTTTTTTGTACCCAATTTAAGAATACTTTTGCCTTATCAATTTTGACATATTCAAAAAACAGCAATCACAAATAGGTGTATGCTGTATATGTGTATGTCCGCAAATTAGAATCCCCAGTGGTAAAAGTATTTTACTGCTGGGGATTTTTATGCCCTTTGGGGCTGTAAAGGGAGGACAATCACATGAAAATAATCAATATCGGCATTCTGGCCCATGTAGACGCAGGAAAAACTACATTGACAGAAAGTCTGCTATACACCAGTGGAGCGATTGCGGAACAGGGAAACGTGGATAAAGGGACCACAAGAACAGACACTATGATTTTGGAACGGCAACGGGGAATTACCATTCAGACAGCGGTTACTTCTTTTTATTGGAATGATTATAAAATCAATATCGTGGACACTCCCGGTCATATGGATTTTTTAACCGAAGCATACCGCTCTTTATCTGTCCTTGACGGAGCTGTTTTAGTCATTTCAGCAAAAGACGGCGTACAGGCACAAACCCGTATATTATTCCATGCGCTTCAGAAAATGGACATTCCGACAATTATCTTTATAAATAAGATAGACCAAAATGGGATCGACCTGCAGTGTGTTTACCAAAGCATTAAAGATAAA
>JAFUUR010000219.1 GCA_017477695.1 Oscillospiraceae bacterium
CTCCGATCGCCAGGATCAGTCGTTCTGAAGCGTGCATAAGCCCTCCTCGATCAGATACTCCCGCAGGGCGCCGCGCGTACGCTTGAGCATCGCGCCGACGCCGCTGCGGCTGCAGCCGAGCCTGGCGGCAAGCTCCCGCTCGGTCGCGAAAAACCAGTACCGCCCGATAAATGCAAGCTGCTCCCGCTCCGGCAGCCGCCCGACGAAGCGGTCGATCGCCGCGGCCAGCTCCTTTTGCTCGAGCTCCCGCTCGAGGTCGTAACCGGACGCGATACAGTCCGTCAGCTCCTCCAGCGCCAGCACCGTTTCCCCTCCGCCGCGCTTTTTCGCCGTATGCCGCACGATGCGCCGCAGGGCGAAGTTTCGCGTGATCTTCGCGAGGAAGGCGTTCAGCCGCTTCGGGCGCGCGTCGGGCATGGCGTTCCACGCGCTCATATACGTGTCGCTGACGCACTCCTCCGCGTCCTCGTCGTTTGCCAGGATGTTGTAAGCGATCCTGCGGCAGTAGGCGCCGTATTTGCGCGCGGTCTCGGTGATGGCCTGTTCCGACCGCTGCCAGTACAGGTCTACGATCTCGCTGTCGTTCATAGCTCGTCTCCTTTGTTTTTTCAGGGCCCTCACTCTTATAGATCCATTTTCTCCCCGTTTTGCCGCGGGGAGAAAAATTTTTGTGTGCGCGTCCCGGCGGGCCAAGCGAAACGGCGGGGAGCGTGTCCCCGCCGTTTCGCTTGTTGATATTTCTGCCGGGAACCGCCCGCGCTCACCCGATCCAGGTCGAAAGCTCGTAGCGGATCTCCCGCTCGTCACAATAGAGGCTGAACGGCTCCTTCTCCAGGCAGGCCCCGAAGCGGGCAACGATCATATCCCGCAGCGCGCCGCGCAGGCCTTCCGCCTCCAGCGCCCGGCGAAGCTTTTCCGCGCTGCCCGCGTCGAGCGTGTAAGTGGCCTCATAGTCCAGCGCGCCGAAGTCCTCATAGCTCACCCGCAGGAAGCCGGCCTTTTCTTCAATGTCCGCGGTGCCTCTCGTCATCTGCGCCGCCTCCTCTCCGTCTTCCAGCAGCGCGATGGCCTTCCGGTACTTTTCCGCGCGCTCTCTGTCCCAGTCGCTCACGCTGTCCAGGCGGGTGAGGTCGCTGTTGTGGCGCAGGTCCGCCAGCTTTACCGCCCGGGCGATCGGGTTCGTCTTCAGCCCCGCCACGTACGTGAGATACGGCACAGCGTCGTCGTGCGTCATCATCGCGATCGCGTCGACGGCCTCCTGCGGGAAGCCCATGTCCCGGAGATCCTGCAGGGTATAATCCGTGTCCTCGACCACGTCGTGCAGGAGGGCGACGACGGTGGTGATCTCGTCCGTCATCTGCTCCGCCACGTGGAACGGGTGGAACACGTACGGCAGCCCGCTCTTGTCGGTCTGCTCCTTGTGCGCCTCAAAGCACAGGCGCATCGCTTTTTTTGTCATGGTTGTATAGAGCATAGTTCCTCCTGTCGGATCGGCACGTCGTCCGCGCTTATCCGCCGCATTGTGCCGCAGCAGCTTTATTATACCGGAAATCGCGCGCCGATCAAGTGCGCTTTTCCGCTCCGTCCTCCCCGGCCGGAAAGCGCCTCGGCCGTTCGCCGATCACTTCAGGGCGCCCTCCAGCTTCAGCAGCTTCTTTTTGTTCTCCAGCCCTCCGGCATAGCCGGTCAGTCCGCCGTCCGCGCCGACGATGCGGTGGCACGGGACGATCACGGAGATCGGATTGCGCCCCACGGCGCCGCCCACGGCACGCGGGGAGCTTCCCAGCCGTGCGGCAAGGTCGCCGTAAGTGACCGTCTCCCCGCAGGGGATGCGCAGCAGCTCCCGCCACACGCGCTGCTGAAAGGCGGTGCCTTTGGGAGAGAGCGGCAGCTGCGCGGGGTCGGGGCGTTCACCCGCAAAATAGCGGCCCAGCCAGTCCCGCGCCTTGGCGAGCACCGGCGTCTCCCGCTCCCGGCCTTCTCCGGCGAGGTGCCGTTCCTCATATTTCTGCCCCGCGATCACCAGCGCGGTCAGTGCGTCATCCTCCGCTGCGATCGTCAGCGTCCCCAGCGGGGAATCATAATGCATGTAGTCGTACATGTTTGTCTTCTCCTTTATATGTTCCACAGGTTCATGACCGCATAGCTGCGCCAGGGACGCCAGTCCTCCGCCAGCGCGGCCATCTCTTTCTGCGTGCGCGGTGCCAGCGCGGTCTTTACGCCGTAGTCCGTGGGCAGAAAGGCGTCCGGTTCTCCCAGCACCCGTATGGCAATATAGTCCGCCGTCCACGGGCCGATCCCCTTGATCGCCAGCAGCTTGTCCCTCGTGAGCGCTTCACGCTGCCGAAACCGTTCTGCCAGTTCCAGAACGGCCTCGCCGCGAGCGTGGATCACGCCCAGTTCGCCCAGCGCCGCCGCGCCGGCGTCCAGCACGTCATCTGCCGTCGGAAAGGTATGCGTCAACCCCTCGATCCCGCTCTCCACCGGCCTGCCCATTGCCTGTACGATGCGTCCGGCCAGCGTGTTGGCGGCTTTTACCGTGATCTGCTGGCCGAGGATCGCGCGAACGCAGGTTTCAAAGGCATCGAAGCAGCCGGGGACGCGCAGGCCACAGATCGGCAGCGCTTCGCGGATCTGCCGCATATCCTTCAGCGCCTCAGCGATCGTCTGCGGATCGCTGTCGGTGTCGAACAGACGGCGCACCTTCGCCAGCACTTGCGGCAGAACACGGAGCAAGGAGGCCGAAACGGTGACCGCCAGCGTGTTCTTCGCCTCGTGCTGCTCGACCCTGATCCAACCGGTATGTTCCCTGATCCTCACCGTTCGGTACCAGGTGCCGTCCCGAACCATTTCCACGCCGGGGATGGAGCGGGCGCTGAGAAAACGCAGCATCTCCTGCCAGCGATAGGGCGGGCGGTAGCCGACCTTGACCGTAAAGCCGTCGGCGCACTCGGCCTGTCCGGCGACCTGCTTTCGCAGGGTGCTCGGCGTGAGCTTGTACTCCCGCTCAAAGACCGTATTGAAGCGCCGCAGACTGCCGAAGCCAGAGGCCATCGCCACCTCCATCACAGACAGCCGCGTATCCGTCAGCAGCTTTTTGGCCAGCAGCAGGCGGCAGGTCTGCCGGTACTGGAGGGGCGTCACACGGAACTCCGCCTCAAAGACCCGGCGCAGATGGCGGTCTGTGCAGCCAAGCCGTACCGCCAGCTCCGCCAGGCTCTCCTCGTTCCCGCAGTTGGCCTCGATCTCTCTGGCCGCGGCCTTTGCCAGATCCGAGCTGGATTCCAGCGTTGAGCTGCCCGGCGCCAGCTCCGGCCTGCATTTCAGGCAGGGCCGGTAACCCGCGGCCTCCGCCTCTGCGGCGGAGAGAAAGAACGTGCAGTTTTCCTCCTTCGGCGTCCGCACCCGGCAGACCGGGCGGCAGTAGATCCCCGTGCTGCGGACTCCTACGAAAAACTTCCCGTCAAAACGGCTGTCGTGTGAGCACAGGGCCTCGTAGTACGCTTGCCGATCCATTCTCCTTACCCCCTGCCTGTGCGGCTCTTTTGTGATTGTTATAATGACTATATGATGGCGAAAAGCTTTTTGCTTTTCGTCGCACCGCTTTGCGGCGCAGCAAAACAGCGCGGCTGTTTTGCCATATAGTCATTTCAATGAGCATAGGGCGAATGATTCTATAAATCATTCGCTGCCAAACTTATCGTTTGGCAGCGAAATCGATCGAAGCCTCGATTGATTTCGCCATCCGATGATCATTATGATAGCACACATCCGCGAAAAAAGCTCGCCGTTTTCGGACATGTATTTTGCAAAAAATAACGCGGCCCGCTCGTAAGCGGGCCGCACCGTCTTATTCCACTTTCTCCGACTGCGGTTCCCTGACCGTGAAGCTTAAAAGGGCCGCAGCGGCGGCCAGCGCCCCGCCGGCCAGCCAGATCAAAGCGTAGCTGCCCGTGCTCGACACCAGGATCCCACCCAGGTACGTGCTCAGAAAACTGCCGATCTGATGGAAGACAAATGCCGTTCCGGAGAGCAGGCCGAGCTTTTTGGCGCCGTATAGCTTGCTGAGCAGGTTCGTGGTGGGCGGGACGGTCGCGTTTCCGATCAGGCCCAGGAGCACCACGAAGAAATAGACGGCCGCCACCGTTTTCCGCATCAGCAGAAACAGGATCACCGCAGCGGGCCGCAGGGAATAGAGCGTCCCCAACACCCATTTACACCGGACCTTGACACAGAGAAAGCCTGCGAGTATGGGCCCTATCATGCCGAAGATCCCATACACCGTGAAAGCGAACGCCGCCGTCTGGCCGGAAAAGCCCAGACCGACGATCTGCGCGTACAGCTGCGTCTCGATGATGGCCATGAAAAAACCGCAGGTGAAAAAGGCCAGCGCCAAATGCAGAAAATCCCGGCTTTTCAGCGCGTTCAGGATCGCGCGGCCGGTGACCGCTTCCTCGGGCGCTTCCGCCTGCCCCGGTTCCTTTCCCGCCTTCTTCTCCGCGGTGTGGAGCCAGACACAGAGCGCTGCAATCACGGCCGAGAGAATAGAGAAGCCCCGCATCAGCGCGCGCAGACCTCCGCGGTCGATCAGGCTCTGTGCCACGGGGGCCAGGATGGAGCCGCCGATCCCGCCCGCCCCGTTGATGACGCCGGAGACCGCCGCCGCTTTCTTCTCGCCGAGGATGGGCGTGACCGCGCTCATCACCAGGCCGAAGGCCATCGCGCCTGTGCCTCCGCCGATGACCAGGCCAAAGAGGAGGTCCAGCATCCAGACCCGGGTGCACAGCGGCGTCAAAAGGAAGCCGGCACAAAGCATCCCCGCGCCAAGAGCCAGGACGCTGGCGTTCGTTTTTTTCAGCGCCAGCGCGCCAAACACCGGCTGGGACACGCCGTAAAAGAGTTGGGCCAGCGCAACAGCAAAGCTCACCGCCGCGGCGTCGAAGCCAGTCGCTCGCTCGATCGCGGCAGAGATCAAGCCATAATTGACCCGAACGCCGTTGTTTAACGCATAGATCAGGCAGCCAACCAAGGCGATGAGCACGAACTGCGCCACACCCTCGCGCGGGCCTTTTTGCGTCTTGTTTTGCATGGTTTCCTCCTGTTCAAAGCTTCAGCAGCTTCTGGCCGATCCGCAACAGGGCTGCAGCATCCTCTTCTCCGAGTACGGTGCGCACGCTCTCCTGGGCGGATTTCCAGAGAGGCGTGGCCTGCGCGAGCGCTTCCTTCCCCTTTTCAGAAAGTGCGAAGACCTTGCCCCGTCCTTCAAGCTGCCGAATAAAACCTCCTGCTTCCAAAACCTTCGCGTCGCGCACCATGGTAGTGCGTTCGATCCCGGTCTTTTCCGCCCAGACGGTCAGATTTCCGCTGCCCAGACGCTCCAGGTTCCGCAGGAGGCAAAACTGCGCCGTGTTGAGGCCGGATGGCGTCAGAGCGGCATTGTAGGTCTCCGTCAGTATTCCGGCGATCCGCCGGGCGTTGGTGTTGTAGCAGGGGCTCGAAAAGCTTCTGGCCATGGACGTTTCCTCCAAACTGTGTATGTACACTATTTGGAGAATAACACGTGCGCCCTCCCCTGTCAAGAGGCAAATTTCTGCCGTCGGGCACGGGGATGTGTCTCGCGAAAAAGGGCCGCCCGGTTCGGAAACCAGACGGCCCTGTGTTCGATTGCTGACAAAAAGCAACCTGATCAGTTATGCGCAGCTTCTTTTCGCGGTCTCGTCGCCGACCGGTGCGTCGGATGTGCCGTGGCCGCAGCCTACCAGCAAGCCGGGGAGCCGGCCCGCGCGGAGAGTCAGGGCCATGCTTCTTTCATAGCATAGTAAAATCAATCAAAATGGGCGCAAAAAGGCAAAAGGTATGGCGACGCCGAACGAGCCTACTGGTCAGCATCCCAGCCTCGCCGGGTAATCGCCTCCCACAGTACGGCCCGCTGGTCCCGGTAGCAATCCAGCCAGTTCCGATTTGTCGCAGCCTCCGCCGCATCCGCATCCCTTACCCGGAGCGCCTCGATCAGCGCATCGTGCGCGGCGATCGAGGATTCCCTCCCGAAACCGATAGCAGAAAGGATATACTCGAAACGATAGACATGCGCCTGCAGTTGTTGATGATAGGCAAGCAGGAAGGGATTATCCGCCAGCTGCGCTACTGCGGTGTGAAAGCTCCGGTCTGCGGCAAGCACCTGCTCCACGTCCCCTGAAACCTGTGCTTTTGCGAAGATCGCGTTCAACTCCACAAGCCTATCAAGATCTGACTCCTCTCGCTTTTCACAGGCCAGACGTGCGACACTGCTCGCAACACCAGAAATGGCCTCATAGACTGCGTCACATTCTTTGCGGGACAGACGGGAGACAAAGCTTCCGCGTGCAGGGTAGATGTCGGTAAAGCGCTCCCGCTCAAGCAAGAGCAAAGCCTCATGAACCGGAGTCCGGCTGACAGAAAAGAATGAGGCAATCTCCACCTCATTCAGCTTCTCTCCCGGTTGAAGCGTCCCGTTGACGATCCAGCGCAACAACTGCTCATAGATGCGATCCGCTACACTCTCATGTTTCTGCGCTTGTGAGCTCTTCGGTACAGGCATGGCGATCCTCCTGAAAACGGTGTGCTCGCTTATGTTGTGCGGTCATGTCCTC
>JAFUUR010000220.1 GCA_017477695.1 Oscillospiraceae bacterium
CGCAGCGGCGTGAGCGCCTCGCCGAGGACCTGAAACGCTCCGTTGAGCAGGCCCCAGACGATGAAGGAGCCGTCCGCCCCGTGCCACAGACCGCTTACGGCGAACACCGCCAGCACGTTCAGCGCCGCGCGCCGCGCGCCGTACCGGCTCCCGCCGAGGGGAAAGTAAACGTAGTCGCGCAGCCAGCTCGTCAGGGAAATGTGCCAGCGGCGCCAGAAGTCCCGCACGCTGCGCGTGAGGTACGGCGCGCGGAAGTTTTCGTCTAACGCGTAGCCGAGGATCTGCGCCGAGCCGAGAGCCATGTCCGTATACCCGGCAAAATCAAAATAGATCTGCAGCGAATAGGCGAGCATCGCAAGGGCGAGCGCCGGGCGCGAAGCGCTCTCCGGCGCGGCGTACACGCCGTTTACGAGGATGGCCAGCGTGTCCGCCAGGACGAGCTTTTTCACCGCGCCCGCAGCAAAACGCAGCAGGCCGCGCTTCATCCGCAGCCAGGAGAAGTCCTCCGGCTCACGGATCTGCGGCAGCAGCCGCCCCGCCCGGTTGATGGGGCCGGAGAGGATCGACGGAAAGAAGGCCACGAACAGCGCATAACGCGCGAAGCTGCGCTCCGCGCGCAGCTTCCCCCGCCCAAGGTCGAACAGGTAGGACGCGGCGGAGAAGGTGTAAAACGAAATGCCCACCGGCAGCAGCAGGCCGCCGGAAAAATCCGCCGGTCGTCCCGCCAGGCGCAGCGCGGTGTTGACGAAAAAGTCCAGATACTTATAGACGAACAGGACGCCGAAAAGCCAGAGCGCCCCCAGCGCGAGCCAGAGCGTACCGCGCCCCAGGCGCCGATCCTCCCAGGCGAGCGCGCAGGCCCAGCTCACAGCGGTCCCGCTCAGGAGCAACAGGCAGAAGGCCGGCCGCCAGAGGGCGTAGAACACGTAGGACGCCAGCAGCAGGAATAGCGCGCGCCTGTTTTTGGGCAGCAAAAAATACGCCGCCGTGACAGCGGCGAGAAACAGCAGGTATCTCACGGAGGAGATCGACATACGGCTGCGCTCCTTGCATCGTCCTGTGTCCGGCCGCGCCGCGGCGCGGCCGTCTCTAAAATAGCATATCTCTCCCGCCTTTGCAAGGCGCGCCGTTTTCCCGCCGCGGGTCGATTGACATTTTCCCCCTTCGGGCATATATTTATTTCATAGTATAGTATCCTTCTCGTATTCTTCGGCAGGGAGGTGAGCGTTTGGCATCCATATTGCGCCGCAAAGACACCGACATGACCCAGGGCAGCATCCCCAGACTGCTCATCGGCTTTGCCATCCCGCTGCTGATCGGCAACCTCTTCCAGCAGCTCTACAACACCGTGGACTCCGTCGTCGTCGGCAACTTCGTGAGCAAGCAGGCTCTCGCCGCCGTCGGCTGCACAGGCCCCATCATCAACATGCTCATCGGCGTGTTCATGGGCTTTTCCTCCGGGGCCGGCGTGGTCATCTCCCAGTTCTACGGCGCCAAAGACGAGGAAAAACTGCACGACTCCGTGCAGACCGCCGTCACGCTGACGCTGCTCCTCTGCGTCGTGCTGACCGCGATCGGCGTGACGGCGACGCCGCTGATGCTGCGCCTGATGGACACGCCGGAGGACGTTTTCCCCGAGGCAGTGCAGTATCTGCGCATCTACTTCGGCGGCATGTCCGGCATGCTGGTATACAACATCGGCTCCGGGATCCTGCGCGCGGTGGGCGACTCGACGCGCCCGCTCTACTTCCTCATCTTCTCGACGCTGCTCAACACCGTGCTCGACGTGGTGTTCGTCCGCTTTTTCTCCTGGGGCATCGCCGGCGCCGCCTGGGCGACGGTGATCGCCCAGTGCCTGTCGGCCATTCTGGTCATGCTGCTGCTCTCCCGCGCGCAGACCGCCTACCGGGTGGACTACCGCCATCTCCGCCTGCACCGCAGCATCCTGCGCAAGATCTGCGCCATCGGCGTTCCCTCCGCGCTGCAGATGGGCATCACGGCCTTCTCCAACGTCTTCGTCCAGTCCTACGTCAACCGCTTCGAGAGCTCCTGCATGGCGGGCTGGGCCGCCTACAACAGGATCGACGCCTTCGCCATGCTGCCGCTGATGTCCCTGTCTCTGTCCATCACCACCTTCGTGGGGCAGAATCTGGGCGCCGGGGACTACGGGCGCGCCCGCAGCGCGCCGCGGGTCGGCATGCTCATGGGCCTCGTGATCATGGCGGTGATCCTCACCCCGCTCATGATCTTCGCTCCCACGCTCGTCAAGCTGTTCAACGGCGACGCCGAGGTCATCCGTTACGGCACCTGGTTCATCCGGGTCATCTCCCCGTTCTACCTCACTTTCGCTGCCAACCAGGTCTACATGGGCGTCCTGCGCGGCGCGGGCAACACCCGGACGACCATGTTCGTCTCCCTCGGCTCCTTCGTGCTGTTCCGGCAGGTGTATCTCTACATCTCCTACCACCTCGGCGGGGGGCTCACGGCCGTCACGCTGGGCTACCCCGTGGGCTGGGTCCTGTGCACGGTGCTGCTGTCGGCCTACTACCACGGCAGGCACAACACGCTCCTCTACCCCGAGCGCGCCGCCGCCGAATAGCATACGCGCGTAAAAAGGCAGAGCCCGGACGGTGACCCGTCCGGGCTCTGCCTTTCTTCTCCCGATCAGCGCATGACGTTACGCAGCGTGCCGATGCCGTCGATCTCGATATCCACCGTATCGCCGGGCTTGAGCCAGCTGAAGCGGCTCTGTCCGCCCTCAAGCGCAACGCCGCTGGGTGTGCCGGTAAAGATCAGGTCACCCGGCTCGAGTTTCACGTAGCGGGACGCGTAGCTGACGATCTTCGCGCAGTCGAAGATCATATCGGTCGTGGTGCCGTTCTGCCGCGGCTCGCCGTTGACGAAGCTCTTCACCGCGTGATCCGTGAAGGGATCGAAGGCGTCCGCCGTGACGATGCAGGGCCCGCAGGGACCGAAGCCCGGCATGGTCTTGCCGATGAGCCACTGGCCGCTGCGCATCTGCGGGTCGCGGCAGCTCAGGTCGTTGCCGCAGGTGTAGCCGAAGATGCAGGCCATGGCCTCCTCCTCGCTGACGTTCCAGGCGGTCTTCCCCATGACGATCACGAGCTCCGCCTCGTAGTCGTAGCTCACCTCCCAGGGCGGCAGCTCCACTGCGGCGCCGGCCGGGACCAGGGCGTCAGCGAATTTGGAGAACAGCACCGGGTACTCGGGGATCGGGAAGCCCGTGTTGGCAGCGTGGGCGCGGTAGTTGAGCCCGACGCACAGGAGCTTGCCCGTGCGGGTGACGATATTTGCGTAGACCGGCTCCTCGACGACGGGCAGCGCCTGCGCGGCGAGCGCCTCGAGCGGCGCGCGGTCGGCCCCGGCGAGCAGATCCTCCATGCTGAGCGTGCAGCCGGCGGCCGAAACGTCCACCAGGCCGCGCTCCGTGCCGAGCGCGAGATGCACCTGTCCGTCCACCAGGATATTGTACAGCTTCATGCGTATTCCCTCCGTTTTATCCAGATGGGAATAGTATACACGCATCGTCCGCCGCCTGCAATCTCTATTTTTCGAGCCGGGCGCACAGCGCCCCCCAGAGCTCCACCGCCTTGAAGCGCAGGGCGTAGCCCTCCGCGCCGCTGATCAGCGCGAAGTCCTCCGTGCCCATGGCGCTGCGCAGCG
>JAFUUR010000221.1 GCA_017477695.1 Oscillospiraceae bacterium
AGCCAGGTGTCGTTGACGCATTCCTCCGCGTCCTCGCGGCTGCCGCAGATGTTGTAGGCGATGGCCTGGCAGTAGCCGCCGTATTTCCGGTCTGTCTCCGGTATGGCCCGCTCGGACCGCTGCCAGAACAGATCCACGATCTGTACGTCGTTCATAGGCTTCCTCCTTGGTGTCGTTGAGGCCTCTCACCAATATAAACGCCGTCCGGCGCCGAAGGTCACGCCCGGGCGGGAAAAAAAATCCCGGGGCCCTCCGGCCCCGGGATGCTTCCTTTTCTATGCGGGCGCGCCGGCCTCACGGCTGGCTCGCGACCAGATCCTCGCCGACGCGGTACACGTCGCCCGCGCCCACGGTGAGGACGATATCGCCCGGCCGGGCGATGTGCCGCAGCGCCTCCTCGAGCTGCTCGAAGTCCGGACAGAACAGCGCCCCGTCGACCCGCTCGGCCAGTGAGGCCGAGGAGATGCCGATGGTGTTCTGCTCGCGCGCGGCGAAGATTTCCGCCAGCAGCAGCACGTCGGGTCGGCCGAGCTGGACGAGGAAATCGTCGAACAGGGCCGCGGTGCGCGAATAGGTGTGCGGCTGGAAGACCAGCACCGTGCGCTGGTAATTGAGCGTCTCCACCGTGTCCAGCAGGGCCTTGAGCTCGCCGGGGTGGTGGGCGTAATCGTCGTACACGTCCGCGCCGTTGAACTTGCCCTTGAACTCGAAGCGGCGGCCCGCGCCGTTGAAGCCCGCGAGGCCGTACTTGACCTGGTTGGGCCGCACGCCCAGGCAGATCACCGCCGCCGTGGCGGCGAGGGCGTTCTTGACGTTGTGCAGGCCCGGCACGTTCAGCGTCACGTCGGTGAAGAGCCTGCCCTTGTAATAGATATCGAAGCTGGAGCTCGCGCCGATGAAGCGCACGTTCTCCGCGTACACGTCCGCCTCCGGCGTCAGCCCGAAGGTGATGACCTTCCGGTCGATCCCCGCGAGGGTGCGCATGGTGTTCGCGTCGTCCAGGTTGGCCACGACCGTCCCGTGCGGCGGGATGCGCTCGGCGAAGGCGCGGAAGGACGCCTCCACGTCCTCCAGATCCTTGAAGAAGTCCAGATGGTCGGCCTCGATGTTGAGGATGACGGCCACCGTCGGGTGGAAGGACAGGAAGGAGTTATAGTACTCGCAGGCCTCCATCACGATGGTGTTCCCGTGGCCGACGCGGTGCCCCGCCTTGAGCAGCGGCAGCGTCCCGCCGATCATGACGGTCGGGTCGCGGTCGGCGGCCATGAGGATGTGCGTGCACATGGAGGTGGTGGTCGTCTTGCCGTGGGTGCCGGAGATGCACAGGGCGTTGCTGTAATCGCGGGAGATGGCGCCCCAGGCCTCGGTCCGCTCGAAGACGGGGATGCCCCGCTCGCGCGCGGAGACGATCTCGGGGTTGTCGTCGTGCGCGGCGGCGGTGCGCACGAGGAACTCCACGTCCTGCGCGACGTTTTCCGCCTTGTGCCCGATCGCGATGGGGATGCCCTTGGCCCGCAGGGAGCGCACGTTGCTGCCCTCGTTCACGTCGGAGCCGGTCACCGTGATGCCCATGCCCACCAGCACCTCGGCCAGCGACGACATGGACACGCCCCCGATGCCGACCAGGTGGCCCTTGCGGCCGGGAGACAGATAATTGGAAAAATCGATCATATTCATACTCCGGGGCGAAATGCCGCCCGTAAATTTGTTAACCGTTTGTTCTTGATGTTGCGTGCGTGAAATGCTACAATCAAGGTGCACAACAAAGCATATTATACCCGATGCTTCCCTGCTTTGCAAGATGTAAAAAGCTGCCTTTTGAGGAGTCCGCCATGTCTGAGATCCGGCCGCCCAAATACGTCCGTCAGGTCCTGGTCACCTTACAGAGCCGGGGCTTTGCGGCCTATCTGGTGGGCGGCTGCGTGCGGGACGTGCTGCTGGGCGTGCGCCCGAACGACTGGGACGTGTGCACCGGCGCCCTGCCGGAGCAGGTGCTCGCGCTCTTCCCGGGCTCGCGGCCGACCGGCCTGCGCCACGGGACGGTGACCGTCGTGCTCGGCTCGCGGCAGGTGGAGGTCACCACCTTCCGCACCGAGAGCGGCTACGCCGACCATCGGCGGCCGGACGCGGTGAGCTTCGTCGGCGACCTGACGGCCGACCTCAGCCGGCGGGACTTTACGATGAACGCCATCGCCCTCTCGGCCGACGGCGTGCTGCACGACCCCTTCGGCGGCGTGGAGGACATCCGCCGGCGGCTGATCCGCTGCGTGGGCGTCCCGACGGAGCGCTTCGAGGAGGACGCGCTGCGCATGCTGCGCGCTCTGCGCTTCTCCGCCCGCCTCGGCTTCGATATCGACCTCATCACGCTCGACGCGATCCGCGAGAAGGCGCCGCTGGCGGCCCTGCTCGCGGCGGAGCGCGTGCGCGACGAGCTGGAAAAGACCCTGCTCAGCCCCGCGCCGGAGACGGTCTTCACCATGAGCGACCTCGGCCTGCTCGAGCGCTACCTGCTCCGTCCCCTGCCGCCGGACGTGCCGCTCGGCCGTCTGCGCGAGCTGCCGCGCCGCCGCGGCGAACGGTGGACGGCGCTGTGCGTCCTGCTCG
>JAFUUR010000222.1 GCA_017477695.1 Oscillospiraceae bacterium
GGTTCCCTTCCGTTTTCAATACGGAAAAACCGCTGCTCAGCACGGCCGCGACCATCTCCTTGGCCGTGGTCTTGCCCACGCTGCCCGTAATGCCCACGACCGGCAGGGAGAGCGTCCTGCGATAAGCCGCGGCGATCTTCTCCAGCGCGCGCTGCACGTCGTCCACCAGCAGCACCTGCCGCGTCTCCCCCTCCGGGAGCCGCTCCGCCAGGCAGCAGGCCGCGCCGCGGTCGAAAGCGGCGCCGATATAATCGTGCCCGTCCACGTGCTCTCCGCGGAAGGCGACGAACAGGTCGCCCGGCCGCACCCGGCGGCTGTCGATCACGATCTCGCCGAGCGGCGTATCGTCCGCCCCGGCCAGGAGCCTGCCTGCGCAGGCCGCCGCAGCGTCGTTCACAGTAAAGCCCTTCACGCGCTCACCTCCGTCAAAAGCGTCGTATTCTTTCATGGGAACCAGTATAGCACAGGCCGATCCCGTATGCAAAAGGTATTTCCTTTCGTTCGCTGTAAAAAAGTAGTGCATCCGGCGAAAGAGTGTGCTATAATAATTTTGTTGCGCTTACAATATCCGCAAATGCGAGTTTACGATACAAGAGGAAAAAGGTTATGAACTACATCGTGATGGACCTGGAGTGGAATCAGGCCATGAGCTCCAAGTCCTCCGTCTTCAACAAGCTGCCCATCCATCTGCGCGGCGAGATCATCGAGATCGGCGCCGTCAAGCTCAACGAGGACATGAGCGTGGGCGAGGAATTCACCATCGACGTCAAGCCGGTCTACTTCAAGCGTATGCACTACAAGGTCAAGAAGATCACCGGCTTCGACAAGGACAGGCTGGCGCACGGCGTCGGCTTTGCCGACGCGCTGGAGCAGTTCCGCGCCTGGTGCGGAGAGGACGTCACCTTCCTCACCTGGGGCTGTGACGACCAGGGCATCATGGAGCAGAATATCATCATCCACGATCTGGACTGGGACTGGATCTCCGGCTGGATCAACCTGCAGCTCATCTACAATCTCCAGACCGGAGGCGACAAGAATCAGAAGTCGCTCGCCAGCGCGATGGAGCATTTCGGCATCGAACAGACCCGCACCGCCCACGACGCCTTGGGAGACGCGTACAACACGGCGCTCGTCAGCACGCATCTGGACATGGAGGAGGGCCTCCGCCAGTACCCGGACGCAGGGCGCATCCTCGCAGAGCGCATGCCCAATTACAAGCCCCCTGTGGAAAACGACAGCCCGGACGTTCTCCTGCACGAGAGCGTGACGGGCTTTGAGAGCAAGGCCGCCGCCTTTGCCGACGGGCGCATCGAGGGTCTTCTCTGCCCGGCCTGCGGCAAGCCCCTGCCCGGCACGCGCTGGGTCAACCAGGGCGACCAGCGCTATATGAACATCTTCACCTGCGAGGAGCACGGCCCCTACCTGGCGCGCGTCAAGTTCCGCAAAAATATGGACGACAACACATGGGTGGCGAACAAGCTGGTCTATGAAGCGGACGCCGCCATGCAGGACTTCTACAAGACCAAGTCCACACAGGCCCGCCGCCGCGGCCGCGGCCACTCTTCCCGCAAAAACCGCCCCGCCAGCAAGCTGTAACGGGATATGCGAAAAGCAGCGTCCTTCCGAAAGGAAGGACGCTGCTTTTTGTATGGCCGCGCTCATTCGAGCCGCATGAGGTTTGCGTCGCTCATGAAGTTGTTCACGCCGTACAGGACCAGAACATCGTCAAACTCCTCCTGCGCGAGCAGCTCGGACACCGGGCTGCGGTAATACCGCAGGTCGACCAGCACGACCTCCTCGTAGCTGTCCGCCAGGAAGCAGGCGAAGCAGCTCGCGAAGGAGTCGCGGACCACGAGGATCCTTCCCGCCCCGCCAGAGGCACTGCGGATACGCAGCAGCGAGTGGTTGCCGTCAAGGTAGACCGGGTACTTGTCGCTCTCCGCCAGGCGCTCCTCGTAGAACAGTCCCGCGTGAGGCGCGCCGCCATCGGCGTTTTCCACGGTGAAGCGGCCTCCGCTGTCCCAAAGCTCAACGCTCTCCGGCGGAGTGCTCCATAGGGCGGAGCGGGTATAAGTCGTGCCGTAAAAGCCGGGCACGGCCGTCACTGCGTAGGCGCTCTCCGGCAGAGCCTCGCGGCCCTTTGCGCGCAGGTATTCCCCGCAGGCGAGCCAGGCGCCGCGCGCGGTCCAATGGTGGTCGGTCCGGTAATAAAGGGCCTCCCTGTCCGCCGCGCCGCAGAAGCGCTCCCACAGGTCGACGGGGCGCACGCCGTCGGACGCCTCGGCGTAAGCGGCCCGCAGGATCTCCCCGTCGCGGTACGGATCGGTAAAGCGTGGAAGATCCTCCTGCAGCACCGCGCCCGCGCCGGGCACGAGCATGAGATCCACCTCCCGGCCGACCGTTGCGGCTAATGCGTTGATCGCCGCAAGGTTTCGCTCGATCTGCGTCTCGTCCAAAGCGGCCGGAGCTTCGTAGAGCCGCCCGCTCCTGCCGCGGTAGATTTCCTTCGTCACCTGCCGCCCGGCCAAAAGGTCGTACTGCGCGTTGAGCCCGACGAAAAAGTCCCGCCCGGGCAGATGGTCGGCGGCCCAGCGCTCGGCCTGATCAGCAAAGCGCCCGGACAGCACGCTCTCTCCGCTGAGGGCCGGTGCCTGCGTCAGGTAGCGTTTTTCATTTTCGGAGAAGTCCTTTTCCGGCAGCAGCAGAAGCAGCAGGAAAACGCACGCAAGAAAGGTGCAGAACAGCACACATATCCACTTGTCAGCTCGCGTCGTCTTCATATCAGAACCTGAAATAAATAAATGGATTGTAGCTCTGGGTCGCGAGAGAGGCGACGCAGAGCACGAGCAGCCCGGCGAGGTACGCGACGCGCAGATACGCGACGACAGTCCTGTTCTCTACGCGGCGATACAGACCGGCGAAAAGCGGCGTCGCCGCGACGGCTGCGGCGAGCAGCGTCGGCAGATAGCCGAGGATGAGGTTCCGCGCGTGCATGCCCGTCGCCGACAGGGTAAAGAGTCTGGCGAGGAAGGCGAGCTCCGCGTGCAGATCCTCAAAATAGAACAGCGACCAGCCTAGCGCAACGATCACCATCGTCACAAGATGCCGCAGGAAGGCAGGCCACTTGGCGATGCGGCGCTCGAGGAACAGATGCTCCGCCGTGATGAGCAGTCCGTAGTACAGCCCCCACAGGACGAAATTCCAGCTTGCTCCGTGCCAGAGGCCCGTCAGTGCCCAGACGACGAGCAGGTTCAGTACCTGCCGCCGCGCGCCGCGCCGATTCCCGCCGA
>JAFUUR010000223.1 GCA_017477695.1 Oscillospiraceae bacterium
GCCCGCACAGGCGGCTTGCTTTATCTTTGGCAATCAATCCAAAGGTTTATATTCTGTTACAGTTTTCAAGTAGGTTTCCGTATCGCCGTTGAGGATCAAATCCGCATAGGCTGCCGGATCGTTGTAAATCAGCCAGTCCAGTTCTGACCGCTGATACATATTGTCTGCAACCTCGTTCTCCACGGCGGTGCAGTCTATAGAAATCATACTGCCGTCTGCATATTTCAGCTCGACACAAGCGGTGTCCATATTGAACTCACAAGAAATCACCTTATCCATAAGAACCTCCAAAATACGGGATTAAATCATCCCAAAATATTTCATTGCTTCTCGGATTGCGTTCTCTTTCTCGGACGGACACTGGGGCTGTCTGGAATCCTCCGCTTTCGGCAGATTGTAGTTCTTTCCGACCTCCAACCCGCACTTTCTTTTGATTTGAGAGATATACAGGTTAGATACCTTTAGTCCGCTATGCTCCAACACATAGTCTTTAATCTGCGTGTAGGTTGCCTTATCTTGAAAATCAGACATATCCATATCTTCCAAAGAGAACTCAACCCGAACCTTTTTCGAGTCGATCTCACCCTTGGAAAGCAAGACAACCGTTTCAACATGGCACGTTCTGGGGAACATGTCCACCGCGGCGGCTTCTGGAAATACGTAGCCAAGCTCCTGGAAACGCAGCACGTCCCGAGCAAGCGTCGCCGGGTTGCAGGAAACGTACACGACGCGCGTCGGAGCCATGAGGCCGATCGCGTCGATCACGCTCTCGTGCAGTCCTTTTCTCGGCGGGTCGACGACGACAACGTCCGGGTGCAAGCCGCGCGCGGCGAGCTGCTGCGCCGCCGTTCCGGCGTCAGCGCAGATAAACTCCGCGTTTTCGATCCCGTTGCGCCGCCCGTTGGCGATCGCGTTTTCGACGGCCTCAGGTACGATCTCGGCCCCGATCACGCGGCGTGCTCGTCTGGCCATGCACAGGCTGATCGTTCCGGCGCCGCAATAGAGGTCCAGGACGAGATCGGGCGCGTCGGCGAGCGCATAGTCGACGGCACGCTCGTACAGCTTCTTGGCCTGCGGGGGATTGACCTGGAAAAACGCCTGCGGCGCGATCTCAAAGGCGATCCCGCACAGCGTATCATGCACGTGCGCATCGCCCCACAGCGTGTAGAAATCACCCGCCAGGACGGTGTTGCCCTTCGAGCGGTTCACGTTCAGTACGATGCCCGTGAGCTCCGGGCACGCCTTCCGCAGATATGCGATCAAAGGCTGAGTGAGATCGCCGAAGCCACTTGCAGAGACGATGCAGAGGACGGCGTCTTTTCCATGCGCGGCGTTGCGGCAGAATACGTGCCGCACGGTCCCGGCACCTTTCTTTTCGTCGTAAGCGGGTATGCCGTGCTCGCGCATAAACGCGATGACGGCCGCCGCCGCACGAGCGGAAAATGCGCTCTGCAGCGCACAGGTCTCGACCGGGATCAGATCGTGACTGCGCGGGCGATAGAAGCCGCTGGCCGGCTCGCCCTGCACGTTCGCAACGGCAAAGATGCCCTTGTTTCGATAGTGCTCCACCGCGTCGCTGCGCAAGATCTCAGATACAGTCCGCGTTTGTTTCCCGATGCGCTGCAGCGCATCGTTCACACGCTGCAGCTTAAAGCGCAGTTCTTCCTCATATTGCATGTGACAGGTGTCACAGCCGCCGCAGCGGCCGTAATAGGGACACTCCGGCATGGTGCGGGCGGGAGAGGACCGGAGGCAGCGCAGCGCTTTCCCATAAGAAACGGAAGCGGCCTTGACGATTTTGATCTCCCACGTCTCTCCGACAAGCGTGCCGGGAACGAAGACGACCTGTCCGTCGATCCGACAGACGCCGAAGGCTTCGGAGGAATAGCTTTCTATCTGGACGGTATACACGTCGTTTTTCTTCAAATCACTCATGCATTCATAGTAACACATCGGCGCACAAAGCGCAATCGCACGTACGGCCACTTGGAAATCATTTTCATAATAATCCAATGCCAGGCACAGATACTACTGTTGCCAAGTGTGAAGGAGGATAAATATGAAAAACAGAGCTTTATGTGCAGCTGCGGCAGCCGCCCTGTGCGCGCTTCTGTGCGCCTGCGGTATGGACAGGATCACGGAGAATGACCGCGTCGTGGAGACGCCTTACGTGTCGCCGTACACGGATCCCGTCATTTCTCCGGACATCGAGGACGGCATCGTGGACGACCGAGACGGCATCCTTGAGGATGAGCAGGATGAACGCGGCTCCGCGACCAACGGCAGCACCGGCGCGCAGACCGGCAGCACCGCCCCTGCGGCGACGGCAAACCCGTAACGCACGAAGATCAAAGCCGCACGAGAAGGTGCGGCTTTGATCGTAAATTGGCCTTGCTTTCCGGCGCCCGGAGTTGTATCATATTGGAAAAGGAGGCTGGGATCATGAGCTACATACCGACACCCGAGCAGGCTGAAGAGCTTGTAAAGCAGTACAATAAGGACGCGTTCCATATCCAGCATGCGCAGACGGTTTCCAAGGTCATGGGAGAACTGGCAAAGCAGTACGATCCGGACCGCGTGGACTTCTGGCGTACAGTGGGAATGCTGCATGATATTGATTTTGAGCTGTATCCGGACCAACACTGCGTCAAGGCGAACGAGATCCTCCACGAGCTGGATATCGACGAGGAGGTCATCCACGCGGTGATCTGCCATGGCTACGGGATCTGCATCGACGTGGCGCCGGAGAAGTATATGGAGAAGGTCCTTTACGCAACGGACGAATTGACCGGACTGATCGGCGCCGTCGCACTGATGCGTCCCAACGGCATTTCGGACATGGAGGTCAAATCCGTCAGCAAGAAGTTCAAGGACAAGAAATTCGCAGCGGGCTGCTCGCGTGACGTGATTCGAAGAGGCGCGGAGATGATGGGTGTTGAACTCAACGAACTGATCGGTATGACGATCAACGCCATGCGCGCCTGATGCTGCGACTATACTATGCCGATATCCGGGAGCTGCCCGATCAAGCCGAGCAGCTCCCGCTTTCAGATTACAGACGTGAGCGCCTGCGCGATCTGCGCCCCGCACAGAAGAGGCGGCAGGGCATCGGCGCGGAGCTCCTGCTGATCCATGCGCTGACGGAGCTCGACCCACGGATCGCTCTGCCTCTGCGGATCGAGGTGCAGCCCGGCGGAAAACCTCGTCTGACAGAGTCCCCCCTGTGCTTCAGCCTCTCTCACAGCGGGGACCTCTCCGCATGTGCAGTGGCAGATCGACCGATCGGTCTGGATATCCAGATGAACACCGCGTATCGCGAGCGGCTTGCCGCGCGCTGTTTTACGGAAGAGGAGAGGCGTATCCTGCTCTCGAGTCCGGATCGGGATTACGCGTTTACGATGCTGTGGACGCTCAAGGAGAGCTATCTGAAAGCGATCGGGTGCGGGCTCCGTATGCCAATGCGCGAGCTTTCCGTGGCGTATGCAGCGCAGAGCGAAGACGCAGGCAGCGTCGACACCCGCTTCCGGCATGCATATCGCGACGGATGCCATTTTGCAGTCTGTCGACCGGGCGAGGATGAAGTCGAGCCTTTTGAGATCGAAAAGATAGAGCTGCTGTAGATCCAGCAGCTCTATCTGTGTTACACATTCAGCCCGCTTTCACGCAGGAGCGCGCGAAGGATGGCGAGGTTTTCCTCTGAGACGTCCGTCAGCGGCAGGCGCAGGATCCCGCTGTCCATATCCAGAAGGCGCATGGCAGCCTTTACAGGCATCGGATTCGTCTCGATAAAGAGTGCGCCGAAGAGCTGGGCGTACTTCTGATAAAGCGCCGAGGCTCCTGCAAAATCGTTCTCCAGACAGAGAGAACAGAGCTTGCTTATGACGCCGGGCAGGATATTGCTCGCCACCGAAATGACGCCGAGACCGCCCAATGCCATCAAGGCCACTGTGTTGTCGTCGTTCCCGCTCCAAAGATACAGGTCATCCCCGCAACGGCTGCGGGTATTCACGGCGAGGCTGATATCACCGGACGCTTCCTTTGCGCCGTTGATATTCGGGTGCTTGGATAAAGCACAGTAAGTCTCGGCGGTGATCCCGATCCCCGTCCTGCTCGGGACGTTATAGAGGATCATCGGGATATCGACCCTGTCAGCCACAAACGTAAAATGCCGGATTAGGCCGGTTTGACTGCTCTTGTTATAATACGGCGTGACCATCAGGACGGCGTCGGCTCCGGCGGCTTTTGCGTTCTCGGCGTTTCGCAGGGCCGCCTGTGTGTCGTTGCTGCCGATACCGACGATGACCTTCATGCGACCGTGCGTATGATTGACGGTGAAGCGAACGAGTTCTTCGCGCTCGTTCGGTTGGAGCGTCGCGTTTTCTCCCGTCGTTCCGCAGACGACGACTGCCGCGGTGCCGTTTTCGTATTGAAAATCGAGATTTCCGGCGTAGCGCTCATAGTCGATCCCGTGCTCGCAGAACGGCGTGATCAAGGCCGTGCAGGAACCTTTGAAGACCGGTACTTTTACCATGGGGGAGCCCTCCTTTATACAGCTTCACAGCAAGACAGTTTATGGATCCCGGCGTGCGAATATGACTTCCATCGTTGAAATGCGGCCGGATATCTGATACAATGCGTAACAGCTTCGTGTGGGTGTGTTTATGAGAAGGACGTATATGCTCAATTCCATACTTTTTGCTCTGCTGTTCGTGCTTACAGCGCTTACGGCGGCGCCGGAGGCATACGCCTATATGGAGCTGAAGGGCAGTGTCGCCGCCGAAAGCACGGAGCTGGATCGCGGCCTGTATGCAGACGCTTCCCTGTATGAAAACGAACCGGTCGCTGTCAAGACCGTAAGGATCGGTCTGCGTTACGGAGAGAGCGCCGTGGAAGACGCGCAGTTCATCAACGCCTCCGGCAAGGGGTTTTCTTTCGGGGAATACGACAGCGAGCGCATCTTTCACGAACGAGGCAGGACAGCGGTGGACGATATCATCATCCTGTGCC
>JAFUUR010000224.1 GCA_017477695.1 Oscillospiraceae bacterium
GGTTTGCGTCGGAGAGGGGGCGGATGCTGTCCACCATGAGCTGCGGCTCCTTTTCGTCGCGCACGGAGATGCGCCCGTGCACGAGGATCGCCGCGTTGGGGACGACGTAGCTGCCGCCGTCGTCGAGCGCCTTCTGGAAGGCGATCAGCTCCATGCTGCCGCTGTCGTCCTCGAGCTGGATGTAGGACATGAGGCTGTTGTTGCGGGTCGTGCGCGTCCGGGCGGACTCCACCACGCCCGCGACGGTGACGTACTGGTTGTCCTGGAAGCGGCGGGGCCCGTCCTCGGAGGCAAAGTCGCTCATCACCGCGCCGATGGGCACGGCGCCGACCCTGCGCACGGCGTCCCGGTATTCGTCCATGGGGTGGCCGGTCAGGTACAGGCCGGTCGTCTCCTTCTCCATGGCCATGCGTTCGCGCGCACTGAACTCCTCCACGTCGGGGATGACGACGCCGCTGCCCGCGGGCGCGTCCGTCTCGCCGCCGAAGAGATCCATCTGCCCGGCGATGTTGTCCCGCTCGGCGCGGCTGATGCTGTCGATCACCAGGTCTGCGATCTGCAGCAGCGCCTTGCGCTTGTAGCCCATGCTGTCGAAGGCGCCCGCGCGGATGAGGTTCTCCACCGCGCGGCGGTTGAGGTCCTTGCCGGACATGCGCCGGCAGAAATCCTCAAAGTCGCGGAAGGGGCCGTTCGCCGCCCTCTCCTCCACCATGCCGTCGATGGCGCCCCAGCCGATGCCCTTGATGGCGACCAGCCCGAAGCGCAGGTTCTCGCCGGAGACGGTGAAGTTCGCGCCGGATTCGTTCACGTCCGGCGGCAGGAGGCGGATGCCGAGCTCGCGGCACTCGGCGATATACTCGGCCACCTTGGCGCTGTTGTCCAGGACGGAGGTGAGCAGCGCCGCCATGTACTCGCGCGGGTAGTGCCGCTTCATATACGCCGTCCGGTAGGTGACGATGGCGTAGGAGACGGCGTGCGCCTTGTTGAAGGCGTAGCTGGCAAAGTCCAGGATCTCGTCGTAGATGCTGTTGGCCACGGCCTCCGGCACGCCGCGCTTCAAGGCGCCGTCGATGCCGCGGCTCGCGTCGCCGTGCACGAAGGCCAGACGCTCGGCGTCGATGACCTTGTGCTTCTTCTTGGACATGGCGCGGCGGATGTTGTCGGCCTGGCCGAGGGAGAAGCCCGCCAGCGAGCGGAAGATCTCAATGACCTGCTCCTGGTAGACGATGCAGCCGTAGGTGACCTCAAGGATGGGCCGCAGCAGCTCGTGCTTATAGGTGACGTGCTCCGGGTGGGTGGAGCACTCCACGAAGCGGGGGATCGAGTCCATCGGGCCGGGGCGGTACAGGGCGATGACGGCGGTGATGTCCTCGATGCTGCGCGGGCGGATCTGCACGCACACGGAGGTGATGCCCGTGCTCTCGAGCTGGAACACGCCCTCGGTGCGCCCCGCGGCGAGCATCTCGAAGGTGGCCGGATCGTCCTCGGGGATGGTCTCCACACGGAAGTCCGGCTCCCGTCGGCGCACGAGCTGCGCCGCGTCCTCCAGGACGGTGAGGTTGCGCAGGCCGAGAAAGTCCATCTTCAGCAGACCCAGCTCCTCGAGCGTCGTCATCGGGTACTGGCAGACGACGCTCTCGTCGTTCTTCGCCAGCGGCACGTATTCGTACACGGGCTTTTCCGTGATGACCACGCCCGCCGCGTGGGTGGAGGCGTGGCGCGGCATGCCCTCGAGCGCCCTGGCCACGTCGATCAGCCGCTTGAGCGTCTCGTCGCTCTCGTACATCTCGCGCAGGGGCCGGGACAGGCGCAGCGCCTCGTCGAGCGTCATATTCAGCGCCATGGGCACCTGCTTCGCCACCTGGTCGGTCTCTCCGTAGCTGACGTTCAGCACGCGGCCAACGTCGCGGATCGCGCCGCGGGCGGCCATGGTGCCGAAGGTGACGATCTGCGCCACGTGGTCCGCCCCGTAGAGGCGGTTGACGTAGTCGATGACCTCGCCCCGGCGGTTGACGCAGAAATCCACGTCGATATCCGGCATGGACACGCGCTCCGGGTTCAGGAAGCGCTCGAAGAAGAGGCTGTACTTGATGGGGTCGACGTCGGTGATGTGCAGGCAGTAGGACACGACGCTGCCCGCCGCACTGCCGCGGCCGGGGCCGACGGGGATCCCGCTGCGCTTGGCGTAGCCGATGAAGTCCGACACGATGAGGAAGTAGTCCACGAAGCCCATCTCGCGGATGACGCCGAGCTCGTACTCCAGCTGCGCGTGCACCTCCGGCCGGCCGGCGAAGCGCTCGCGGAAGCCCTGCTCGCAGAGCTTCTGCAGATAGGCGAAGCTGTCCTCCTCCCCGGCTGGGAGCTTGAAGCGGGGCAGGTGATAGTGGCCGAATTCGAAATCGTACCTGCAGCGCTCGGCGATCTTCACGGTGTTATCCGCCGCCTCCGGGCACTCCGGGAACAGCGCGCGCATCTGCTCCTCGCTCTTGAGATAGAACTCCTCGGTCTCGAAGCGCATGCGGTTGGGCTCCTCCACGGTCTTGCCCATCTGGATGCACATGAGCACGTCCTGATAGTAGGCGTCCTCGGGGGCGATGTAATGCGCGTCGTTGGTCAGCGCGAGGGGGATGCCGGTCTCCCGGCTGAGGCGGATCAGACCGGCGGCCGCCTCGTCCTCGCGCGCGATCCCGTGCTTCTGGATCTCGAGATAGAAGCGCTCCGGCCCGAAGAGGGCCTGCAGGTCGAGCGCGCGGGCCTTCGCCGCGGCGTAGTCGTTGTGGACGATGGCCTGGGGGATCTCCCCGGCCAGGCAGCCGGACAGGCAGATGAGGCCCTCGGCGTGCGCGTGCAGCAGTTCCCAGTCGATGCGCGGCTTGACGTAAAAGCCCTCGGTGAACCCGGCGCTGACCAGATAGCAGAGGTTGCGGTAGCCGGTCTCGTTCTCGCACAGGAGGATGAGGTGGGAGTACTCGTTGTCGATGCCGTACTCCTTCTGCGTCCGGCTGCGCGGCGCGACGTAGACCTCGCAGCCGATGATGGGCTTGATCCCCTCCGCGAGACAGGCCTTGTAAAAGGCCACGGCCCCGTACATGACGCCGTGGTCCGTGACGGCCAGGGCGGTCTGCCCCAGCTCCTTGGCCCTTTTGGCGATCCTGTCGATGCGGCAGGCGCCGTCCAGCAGGGAAAATTCCGTATGCACGTGCAGGTGAACAAAAGCCATGGTCGTCTCCTGTCTGGGTCTATTCGAGGCTCTCGAGCCGTTCGGCGAGAGCCGTGATCTTTTTCATGCGGTGCGAAAGGCAGCTCTTGGTGACCGGCGGGCTGGACAGCAGCGCGAGGTCGGCCAGGCTCGCCGCGGGGTTCGTGATGCGCAGCAGGGCCGCGTCCTTGAGCGGCTCGGGCAGCGCGTCGAGTCCGCAGGCGCGCACGACGCGGCGGATCGCCTCAAGCTGCTCCTGCGCGGCGGCGACGGTCTTGTCGGCGTTGGCGGAGTCGCAGTTGATCTGCCGGGTGACGGTGTTGCGCATCTCCTTGTCCACCTTGGCCGTCATCACGCTCATGGCGGTGACCGGCGCGCCGAGGCGCGTGAAGAAATCCGCGATCAGATCCGCCTTCTTGAAATACAGCAGGGAATTGCCCGCGCGCACGGTCTCCTTGGGACTTAGGTCCATGTCCAGCAGCACCGGGATCATCTCCCGGCTGACGCTCTTATGGGGCGTGGCGAGCTCCAGGTGGTAGCGCTTCTCCGGGTCGGTGACGCTGCCGCCGGCGAGGAAGGCCCCGCGCACGAAGGCCTCCATGCAGCCCTCCTCTTCCAGCGCGCCGAGGTTGATGTGCTGGGTGAGGGTCGCGTCCCGCTCCAGGCCGAAGGCCGCGAAGATGCGCGCGAGCTTGTCCCGGTCGCGGATGACGAAGCTGCACTTGCCCGTGCGCTCCGGCGGGGGCAGGGTGTCGAACTCCAGCGCGAAGGCCCGCTTGAACAGGCGCGGCAGGCGCCGGACGAGATCGGGGCTCGCGGTGATGACGCGCACCTCCATGGCGCTGAAGGCGTTGCAGTAGAGCAGCACGCCGTAGGCCTCGGCCAGCGCGATATGCTTTTTGTCGAGGCGGTTCTGGCACAGCTCCGCCTTGGCGTCGGAGGAAAACGACATCTCCGCCCTCCTTACTTGTCGATATCCCGGTTGACGTTGATCGAGCTCACGCCGCCCGCCAGCAGGTGCTCGTGCAGCGCGGAGGCGATGGCCACGCTGCGGTGCCGTCCGCCGGTGCAGCCGATGGCGACCGTCAGGCTCAGCTTGCCCTCCTCGACGTAGAACGGCAGCAGGAAGGCGATCATGTCCTCCAGCTTCTCCATGAAGGTGCGCGTCTGCTGGTAGCCGAAGACGTACTCCGCCACGGGCCTGTCCAGTCCGCTGAGCGGGCGCAGCTCCTCCACGTAGAAGGGGTTGGGCAGGAAGCGCACGTCGAAGACCAGGTCCGCGTCCAGGGGGATGCCGTGCTTGAAGCCGAAGGACAGCACCGTCACGTCCAGCCCGCGCTTTTTCCCCTCGCCGGCGAAAAGCGCGAAAAGGCGGCTCTGCAGCATGCCCAGCGTGAGGTTGGAGCTGTTCACGATGAAATCCGCCCGCTCGCGGATGGGAGCCAGCAGCTCCTCCTCGCGGCGGATGGCGTCCTCCACGGAGACGCCCGGCCCCGCCAGCGGATGCGGCCGGCGGGACTCCTTATAGCGCCGCACGAGGGTGCGCAGGTCCGCGTCCATATAGAGGATGCGCACCTCGCAGTCCATCGCCTGCAGCTCCTCGAGCGTGGTGAGCAGTTCGCCGAAGCCGTCGCGCTCGCGCACGTCGGTCACCAGGGCGACCTTCTCGTAGCGCCCGCGGGTATCCAGACAGAGCTCCGCGAAGCGGGGCATCAGCGCCACGGGCATGTTGTCCACACAGTAGTATTCCAGATCCTCCAGGACGTCCGCCGCGCGGCTCTTGCCCGCGCCCGACAGCCCTGTGATAATCAAAAATTCCATCTTTCTCTCTCCCCGGCGGGCCTCAGCCCTCGCCGTCTCCGCCCGTGACCGCCTCCGGGTCGTTGATCTGGATCCGGTGGCGGGGCACGGCCGGGCCGTGATCCTCCAGCTTATAGTCCGGCCCGAGCAGGATCATCTCCGGCTCGAGCACCACGCCGCTGTGCTCGTAGACGACCTTGCGCACGTAGCGCATCAGATCGTGCACATCGTGCGAGCTGGCGCCGCCGACGTTCACGACGAAGCCCGCGTGCTTTTCCGAGACCTGCGCGCCGCCGATGCGGTAGCCCTTGAGCCCCGCCTCCTCGATGAGCGCCGCGGCGAAGTGCCCTTCCGGGCGGCGGAAGGCGCTGCCCGCCGAGGGCAGATCCAGCGGCTGCTTGGCGCGGCGCTTCTCGTTGAGCTCGCGCATTTTCGCGGCGATCTCCTCCCCGTCGCCCGGCTGCAGGCGCAGCACCGCGCTGAGCACCACGCAGCCCGGATGGGTCTGGAAATAGCTCGTGCGGTAGCCGAAGGCGCAGTTCTCGTTCGTCAGCTCGTAGAGGGCCTGCTCCGGCAGGTAATAGCACACGACGCTCTCGATCACGTCCTTGAGCTCCCCGCCGTAGGCTCCGGCGTTCATGATGCAGCCGCCGCCCAGGCTGCCGGGGATGCCGCTGGCAAACTCCAGCCCCGCGAGGCCGTTCTGCTGGGCGAAGAGCGCGAGCTTCGAGAGCGACACGCCCGCCTCGGCGTAGATCGCCCCGTCCGGCAGGAGGAAGAGCTTCGTCAGCTTCTCGGTGCTGATGATGAACAGGTCCTGCAGGCCCTCGTCGGGAAAGAGCAGGTTCGTGCCGTTTCCGAGGATAAAGGGCGCGAGCTCGTGCTCCTTGAGCAGGCAGCAGATCTTGCTGAGAGAGGTAACGTCCGACGGGACGGCCAGCGCCCGCACCGGCCCGCCGATGCGGAAGGAGCTGTGCGCCGCGAGGGGCTCGTTTTCCAACAGCTTCAGGCCGGGCATCTCGCGCCGGATCTCTTCTATGGCTTTTTCCAGGTTTTCCATGCCGTTCTCCCCGTTATCAGAAATTGCCGGTGTCGATGGCCAGGTCGTGCTCCGCGGCGAGCATCTCGGCCGCGTTGAAGCCCATCTTCTTCTGGCGGTTGTTCATGGCGGCCAGCTCCAGGATCACCGCGAGATTGCGCCCGGGCGTCACCGGGATGGTGACGCAGGGGAGCTTCACGCCCAGGATCTCCTCCGTCTCGCTCTCAAGGCCGAGGCGGTCGTAGGCCTTGCCCTGCGCCCACTCCTCCATCTTGACCACGAGCTCGATGCTGGTCTCCGGCTTGACGGCGCCCACGCCGTAGATGTGGCGCACGTTGATCACGCCGATGCCGCGCAGCTCCATGTAATAGCGGATGATCGCCGGCGCGGTGCCGACGAGGCTGTTCTTGCCGACGAGCTTGATCTCCACCGCGTCGTCCGCCACGAGGCGGTGCCCGCGCTTGATGAGCTCCAGGGCGGTCTCGCTCTTGCCGATCCCGCTGTCGCCGGTCAGCAGCACGCCCTCGCCGTAGATCTCCACCAGCACGCCGTGGGTCGTGAGCCGGGGCGCGAGGTAGTTATGCAGGGTGCTGATCACGCCGGCCTGGAAATCCGAGGTGTCCTCGTCGGTGATGAAGACGTTGCGGTCGTACTTCTCCGCCATCTCCATGCATTCCGCGGAGGGCTTCACCCCGTGGCAGATCACCAGCGCCGCGATGTCGTAGCCCATGAAGCGCTCGTAGGCGGCGCGGCGGTCGGCCTGCGAGAGGGTGTCGAGATAGGTGCTCTCCACGCGGCCGATGATCTGGATGCGCCGCGGGTCGAAGTAATTATAGAAGCCGGTGAGCTGCATGGCGGGACGGTTCACGTCCGCCGTGGTGAGCAGCGCCGTCTCGTAATCCCTGGAGGTATGCAGGGGCCTGAGCTGGTGCTCCTCCACGATCGTTTTCAGTTTGACAGTATATTTAGTCCTCATAGTCGTTTCCTCCGCGGCGGCGCTTGACGGCCGTTATAGAATTCTCCACTTTATATTTTAGTCCCTTCCTCCCGTTTTGGCAACAGTTTTCCACACACCCGGGCGTAAAATCCGTATGTCTGTGCAAAAAAGAGCTTGCATTTCCCGTTTTCGTCTGCTATTATGTATAAGCTGCTTTTCTGCGGCTACTTACAAGCAAGGAGGTGCTTCAACTTATGGCGAAATGCCAGTTCTGTGACAAGGACATGTCCTTTGGCATCAAGGTCAGCCACTCCCACAGACGGACCAACCGTACCTGGAAGCCGAACGTGAAGCGCGTCAAGGCCATCGTGGACGGCTCTCCCACGCACGTCTACGTCTGCACTCGCTGCCTGCGCAGCGGCAAGGTCACCCGCGCTGTGTAATTTAAGCTCTGAAATTACCCGAAACAAAGCCTGTCGTGCTCTACGACGGGCTTTTTTCGGTTTTATCCGCGCCCGCTTTTCGTCGAATTGCGTCTTGCAAGGACGGGGAATGTTGGGTATACTAAGAGCAAAGAGAAAAGGAGGCGCAGCTATGCAGCTATTGGAAGAGCGCATCCGCCAGGAGGGCAAGATCCGGCCGGGCGGCATTTTGAAGGTGGACAATTTTCTCAATCATCAGATCGACTCCGCGCTGCTGTTCGAGATCGCCAAGGAGTTCAAGCGGCTGTTCGAGGGGGAGCGGATCAACAAGATCCTGACCATCGAGGCCTCCGGCATCGCCATGGCCTCCATGACGGCCTACCTGTTCTCCTGCCCGCTGGTCTTCGCCAAAAAGAGCAAGACCCGCAACATATCCGACGACGTGTACGCCGTTGAGGTCGAGTCCTTCACGCACGGCAACACCAACACGGTGGTCGTCTCCAAGGAATACCTCGGCCCGGAGGACCGCGTGCTGATCATCGACGATTTCCTGGCCACGGGCGCGGCGCTCGCGGGGCTGGTGGATCTGGTCGACCAGGCGGGCGGCACCGTGGTCGGCGCCGGCATCGCGATCGAGAAGGCCTTCCAGGGCGGCGGCGATCAGCTGCGCGCCGAGGGCGTGCGGATCGAATCGCTCGCGCGCGTCGCGTCCATGGACGACGAGGGGCACATCACTTTCTGCTGAGCGCGCCGGATCGGCCCTTGGGCAATCCGCACAAAAGGTCAAGGTCGAAAATAGTAAAATCGGAGAATATTCCGGCTTGACTTTTCGGCGGCGTACTGATACTCTAATAGCGTAAAAACCGCATATTCTTCGATATATAGCAAATGATATGGATTTGAAGTCTCTACCCGGACGCCGTAAATGACCGGACTATCGAAGCCTGTGGCACAGCCGTCTGTGTCCGCGCGTGTTTGGGGAGAGGTTCTTCGGATCCTCCCCCTATTTTTTGTCCCTTCACTGCAATAGCGGTTTAGGTGAAGCCGAGGGGGCCCCGGCTCCCTCGGCACCAATAAAAAACTTTTATGAGGAGAACGAGAATGAAAAAGATCATCGCGATGCTGCTGGCTCTGATCATGGTCTTCGCCCTGTGTGCCTGCGGAAGCAGCGCTGCCCCCGCCGCCACCCAGGCTCCCGCTGCCGAGCCCGCCGCCGAGCCGGCTGCCGCTGACTCTGCTTTCAAGGCCGGCTTCATTTTCCTGCACGATGAGAA
>JAFUUR010000225.1 GCA_017477695.1 Oscillospiraceae bacterium
CCCGTAAACAATACCGAAATTGACAGCCTTTGCCCGGCTTCTGAGCGATGGATCGACTTCCTCGATCGGCACGTTGAACACCTTCGACGCCGTCACCGTGTGGAAATCCTCCCCGCTCAAAAAGGCATCCCGCATATTTTCGTCGCCCGAGATATGGGCAAGGAGCCGCAGCTCGATCTGGCTGTAGTCCGCGTCGACGAGCACCATCCCCGGAGCCGCGACGAACATCGTACGGATCTGCGCGCCGAGCTTCCTGCGGATCGGTATATTCTGGAGATTGGGCTCTGTGGAGGACAGGCGGCCCGTTGCCGTGACCGTCATCTGAAAGTTCGTATGGATCCGCCCGTCGGGAGAAATGACTTTCAGGAGCCCCTCCGCGTAGGTGGATTTGAGCTTCGTGAGCATACGGTATTCCAAAACCTCGTCGACGACCGGATGCTTGCCGTGCAGCTTTTCGAGGATATCCGCATTTGTGCTCCATCCGGTTTTGGTCTTTTTCCCGGAAGGCAGCATCAGTTCATCAAAAAGCACCTCTCCCAACTGCTTTGGGGAGTTGATGTTGAACTCGTGTCCCGCATGCTCCCAAATGCTTCTCTGCAGCTTTGCGATGTCGGCGTTCAGACTCTCGCCGAAGTCATACAGCGCCTTGCGATCAACATAGAAGCCCGCTCTCTGCATCTCCGCGAGGCATGCGCACAGGGGCAGCTCCGCGGCTGTATAGAGCTCCTCCATGCCGAGCTCATGCAGTTTCTCCTTCAGCGGGATATAGAGCGCGTAGATCGCCTCCGCACCGCTGCGCTCACTGCCCGTATAGCGGACGGAGATCCGCTCCAGGCTGTAATCACTCTCCGTCGCCTCAAGCAGATACGCCGCGAGCGCGGTGTCGAAAAGAAACCCCTCGGTCGGCAGATCGTCGTCAAGCAGCAGGCACATCAGATCCTTTACGTTGTGGCCGATCTTTTTCACTTCTGCGCTGAAGAGATACCGCAGCAGCGCATTATAAGCGTCGCCGCACTGTGCCCACGCCGCCGTATAGACGCGCTTCCCGTCGCAGACGGAGATCCGGTCCAGACCGTCCAGCGGACAGACCGCTACGTACTCTGCCGCAGAGATCACCTCGCACAGAACGGAGAGGTCCGATCCGCTCAGGATCTCGACTTGCTCAAGCGCGTCTTTCTGCGGAACCGCGGCGGCTTCCTCGGATGGCGTAAGCCCCCACCGTTCGATGAATTTATGAAAGCCTAGCCGTTTGAAAAGCTCGTACAGCTCCGGTGAGTAATTCCTGTCCCAGACGTTTTCCGCCGGGACAAAAGCGATCGGCACGTCCCGCACGATCGTTGCGAGCCAATAGGAAGTGCGTGCGCTCTCCTCCCCTTCCGTAAGCTTTTTCCGCACGCCGGGCTTGACGTCGATCTTGTCCAGATCCTTATAGATCGCATCGATCGTCCGATAACGGCGGATGAGATCAAGGGCGGTCTTTTCTCCGATCCCCGGCACGCCGGGGATGTTGTCGGAAGAGTCGCCCATCAGCGCCTTCAGATCCACCATGTGGACGGGCTCGAACCCGTATTCTTCTTCGAAGCGCTCCGGTGTATAAAGGATCGTCTCCGTCTGCCCCATGCGCGTTTTGACATTGCAGACGCTCGTATGCGGCGCGACAAGCTGCAGACTGTCCTTGTCGCCCGTTACGATCACACAGTCCCAGCCGTCCCGCTCGCACGCCGCGGCGGCAGTGCCGAGGATGTCATCCGCCTCGTAGCCCTCGAGCTCATAGCGGCGGACGCCCATATCGTCCAGCAATTCCTTCAGGATAGGCATCTGCTGTGCAAGCTCCTCCGGCATCCCCTTGCGCTGGGCCTTGTATGCAGCGTAGCTTTTATGGCGGAAGGTGGGCGCTTTCAGATCGAAGCTCACGCACAGCGCGTCCGGCTTCTGCTCTTCGAGCAGCCGCTGCAGGATCGCCACGAAACCGTAAACGGCGTTGGTCGGCGTGCCGTCCGGCGCATTGAGCGGGCGGACGCCGTAGAAGGCCCGGTTCACGATACTGTTGCCATCAAGGATCATCAGCTTCATAGCTATTCCTCACTTCTCTCCTCGCAGGCGGATGATCTCGTCACGCAGCTGCGCCGCGATCTCGTATTCGAGCATCTTGGCCGCCTTTTGCATCTTGCTCTCCAATTGAGCGATCAGCTCCCGACGCTCGCGCTCCGTCATCTTTACGCCGTTTGCGCGGGTCACGGTCGTCGTATCCGTTGAGATCTCGATCAGATCACGCACGCTCTTTACGATCGTCTTCGGTACGATATGATGCGCTTCGTTATAGGCCTGCTGCTTTTCGCGCCTGCGGTTGGTCTCGTCGATACAGGCGCGCATGGACGGCGTGATCACGTCCGCGTACATGATGACCTTGCTCTGGGCATTGCGCGCCGCGCGGCCAACCGTCTGGATCAAGCTCGTCTCGCTGCGCAGGAACCCCTCCTTGTCCGCATCCAGGATCGCCACAAGACCGACCTCCGGGATATCCAGCCCTTCGCGCAGAAGGTTGATGCCTACGAGGACGTCAAACTCGCCAAGACGCAGATCGCGTATGATCTCCATCCGTTCGATCGTTCCGATATCGTGATGCATGTAACGGCAGCGGATCCCCGCGTTCGTCAGATACTCTGAAAGATCTTCCGCCATTTTTTTGGTAAGCGTGGTCACGAGGCTGCGCTGTCCGTTTGCGATCTTGCCGTTGATCTCCTCGATCAGATCGTCGATCTGTCCTTCGATCGGTCTGACGAAGATTTGCGGATCAAGCAGACCGGTGGGGCGGATGATCTGCTCCACGACCTGGCCCGAGCGCTCGCGCTCATATTGACCGGGCGTTGCGGAGACGTATACCCGCTGGTGGATCCGCTGTGTGTACTCGTCAAACTTCAGCGGCCTGTTGTCGAAGGCGGAAGGCAGGCGAAAGCCATACTCTACGAGCGATTCTTTTCGCGCCCGATCGCCCCTGTACATGGCACGGACCTGGGGAAGCGTCACGTGGCTCTCGTCCACGAACAGGAGAAAGTCCTTCGGGAAGTAGTCCAGCAGCGTCATGGGCGGGCTGCCCGGCGCGCGGTTGGAAATCACGCGGGAATAGTTCTCGATCCCCGAGCAGTAGCCCAGCTCCTGCATCATTTCGATATCGTAATCCGTCCGCTGACGGATGCGTTGCGCTTCGATCAGCTTGTTGTTCGCTTCAAAATAGCGCACCCGCTCGTCGCGCTCTGTTCGGATGCGCTCGATGGCGGAGGCCATTTTCTCTTTGGACGTCACGTAATGACTCGCCGGATAGATGGCAGCGTGGCTCAAATAGCGCGTGGCCGTCCCCGTTACGACGTTGATCTCGCTGATGCGGTCTACCTCGTCGCCAAAGAACTCCACACGGATCGCCTTATCGTTGGAATACGCCGGGAAGATCTCGACCGTGTCGCCGTGGACCCGGAACATGTTGCGCTCAAAAGCGATGTCGTTGCGCTCATAGCGGATCTCCACCAGCTTGCGCAGGAGCTCATCGAAGTCGCGCGTCTGTCCCGGCCGGAGCGAGATGACCATGTTCGCGTAGTCGATCGGATCGCCGAGGCCGTAAATACAGGAGACGGAGGAGACGACGATGACGTCTCGCCGCTCAAAAAGACTGGACGTTGCACTGTGGCGAAGCCGTTCGATCTCGTCGTTGATGGACGCGTCTTTCTCAATAAACGTGTCCGTATGCGGGATATAAGCCTCCGGCTGGTAATAATCGTAATACGATACGAAATACTCGACGGCGTTTTCCGGAAAGAATTCCTTGAACTCACTGCATAGCTGCGCGGCAAGGGTCTTGTTGTGGGCAAGCACGAGCGTCGGCCTGTTCAGCCGCGCGATCACGTTTGCCATCGTAAAGGTCTTGCCGGAGCCGGTCACCCCCAGGAGCACCTGCTCGTCGATCCCGTTTTCAATTCCAGCGACCAGGCGATCGATCGCCTCAGGCTGATCCCCTGTCGGCCGATAATCCGAAACAAGCTTAAAGCGCTCCATGTTCATTCCCCTGTAAGTTTGCACCTGTAAGTTTATGTTAAATAATTATAACATACGTCTGTCCAAATCACAAGTGATTGCGCCGCCGGGGAATGTCTTAATTCTTCTTAATCGTCTTGTCTCCCCTTTTCGTCCATGTTATAATCGTTTTGCAAAATGCGCGGTGTCTGGAGGCATGGAGATGAGTTCTATCAATTCCATCGGCAGCGCACGGCTGATCGTGCGCGAGGTGAGCAAGGTGATCGTCGGCAAAGACGAAACGATGATCAAGATCCTGCTCGGCATCATCGCGGGCGGGCATATCCTGATGGAGGATATTCCC
>JAFUUR010000029.1 GCA_017477695.1 Oscillospiraceae bacterium
CTCCGGGCGGCCACGGCCGTCTGCGCGCCCAGCGCGTTCAAACTCAGCGCCAGGGGCTTGCCGATCCGGCCGAAGCCCAGCACCAGCGCGCGGCTGTCGCGGATGGCGCGCTCGCTCTCCTCCATCAGCAGGTTGACGGCGCCCTCGGCGGTCAGCGCGGCATTGCCCGCCACGAAGTCCGGCCTGCGCATGACGTCCGCCACGTGCAGCTTCTCCCGGCGGGCCGCGCGGCAGCTCTCCTCGCCGAGACTGCCGCCGCACAGGAGCTGCCCCGGCCAGAGCGCGCCGATCAGCGTATCGACGGACAGGTTCTCTGCCGACAGCGGCGCATTCAAAAACCCGCCGACCTGGGCGGGCGTTGGCAGGATCACGCAGTCCGCGGCGTAGACGCAGGCCTGCAGGCAGCCGTCTTTGGGGATCTCGGCGGGGAGCGGCGCCTGCTCCAGCGCGAAGCTATGTACCCGATGTCCGTCCTGCAGCAGCAGCGCACACAGCAGCGCCGAACGCCGGTCCCCGCCGATTACGGCAAATCGCATCATCATCACCTCCGTGCCATTCTATTCTGATGGACAACGCGCGGTTCCTGTGGTAGAATGGCGGGGAATACAGATAAAGGCGGTGCTTTTTATGAGCAGAGCAGACGAGATCTTCATCCAGAACTGTAAAGATATCCTCGAGAACGGCGTGTGGGACACGGAGCTGGACGTCCGGCCCCGCTGGGAGGACGGCACGCCCGCCCACACCGTGAAGAAATTCGGCATCGTGAACCGCTACGACCTGTCGCAGGAGTTCCCCATCCTCACCATCCGGCGCACCTTCTGGAAGTCCGCCGTCGACGAGCTGCTGTGGATCTGGCAGGCCAAGAGCAACAACGTGAACGAGCTGCGCACCCGCGTGTGGGACGCCTGGGCGGATGAGAACGGCTCCATCGGCAAGGCCTACGGCTACCAGCTCGGCGTGAAGCACCATTACCCGGAGGGGGATATGGACCAGGTGGACAAGGTGCTGTGGGATCTCAAGCACAACCCCGCCTCCCGCCGCATCATGACCAATATCTACACCTTCGCCGATCTCTCGGAGATGGCGCTCTATCCCTGCGCCTACTCCATGACCTTCAACGTCAGCGGCAACAAGCTCAACGCCATTTTGAACCAGCGCTCGCAGGACATGCTCGCGGCGAACAACTGGAACGTCGTGCAGTACTCCGTGCTGACCATGATGATCGCCCAGGTCACCGGCTTCGAGCCGGGCGAGTTCGTGCACGTGATCGCGGACGCGCACATCTACGACCGGCATGTGCCCGCCATCGAGGAGATCATCCGCAACGAGCCCAAGCCCGCGCCAAAGTTCCTCATCGATCCCTCGGTCAAGGACTTCTACGCCTTCACGCGCGACAGCTTCAAGGTCGAGAACTACCAGTATTCGGACTTTGCCGGCAAGATCCCGGTGGCGGTGTGAGCCTATGGAAGCGATCGTTGCGGTATATTCCGACTGGGGCATCGGCAGCGACGGGACGCAGCCCGTCGTGCTGAAGGCCGACCGGGCGCATTTCCGGGAGGTGACTGCCGGCGCGGCGGTGATCGTGGGCCGGAAGACGATGGAGGACTTCCCGGGCGGCAGGCCGCTCAAGGGGCGGCACAACATCGTCGTCACGCGCCAGGCGCTGGAGATCGAGGGCGCGGAGGTCGTGCACTCGACGGAGGAGGCCCTCGCCGCGGCCGCGCGACAGGCGCGCTGCCTCGTCATCGGCGGGGCGAGCGTGTACCGCCAGTTTTTCCCGTATCTCGACTGCGTGCATATCACGAAGATCGACCTCGCCCCCGCGTCGGACAGCTTCTTCCCGGATCTCGACACGCTGGACGGCTGGGTCTGCGCCGAGCAGGAGGAGTGGCAGGAGGAGGACGGCCTGCGCTATTGCTTCTGCACCTACCGAAAGAATATATAAATTGAAGGAGACCGGGCGATCTGCGATCGCCCGGTCTCCTTATCGGATCAGCACCGTGCCGGGGTAATAATGCGCAAGGATCTGCGCATAGTCCGCGCCCTGCGCGGCCATGACCTCAGCGCCGTACTGGCTCATGCCCACGCCGTGGCCGTGGCCGGTGACGGTGAAAACGAAGTAGCCGTCCGTGTAGGCGAGAGTGAAGGCGGTCGAGCGCAGGGAGAAAAGGGAGCGCAGCCGCACGCCGGAAAACACCACGCCTCCGAGCTCGAGGCTTTCCACCCGGCCGCTCCCGTCGCGCGTGAGCGGGCCGATCCAGCTCTCCGGGGGACCGGTGAAGTCCGCCTCGGGGCAGGCGGAGAGCAGCACGTCCCGCAGATCCAGCGGCGCGCAGGCCAGCTCGCTCACGTAGCCGGGCACGGTCTCCGCGCTCTCCGGGCTCGGGACGCTCACCAGATACGGCAGCGGGCTCCAGACCCGGCCGCAGTCCTCCGTGGCGCCCGCGGAGGAGGCGTGGAACGCGGCGAAGACGGGCCGGCCCTCGTAGCTGAGATAGGCCCCGGCGGTCTCCGCCGCGGCCTGCCGGAGCTTTTCGCAGTTCCGCTCGTAGTCCGCGCCCCATTTTTCCCGCAGCGCGGCCTCGTCCTGCCAGGCCTGACAGCAGCCGGGATCCGTGCACACGTCGGCCTCGCCGTGCTTGCCGGCCGCGGCGCAGTAGAGCGCGTAGGTCCGCGCGGCGACGGCCTGCGCCTTCAGCGCCTCCGGTTCGAAGGAGGCGGGCATCTCCGCGGCGACCACGCCCTGCAGATAGTCCTCCAGCTCCATTTCCACGGCGCGCTCCCCGATCAGCACCCGGATGCGTCTCCCGGCCGGGACGGACACGGCGGCCTCCGGGACGCTCTCCGCGGCGGCAGGGGCCGCCTCCGCCGCGGCGGGGACCGCGTCCCGCCGCAGCAGGGGAGGCAGAAAGCTGACGAGCAAGGCCAGGCAGGCCAGAAAAAGGCTCTTCTTCACAGGGCGACCTCCGATTTCGCTTGACTGAATATGTAAATCAGTATAAAATCAGCATACAGACGGTCCCTCGGCGGGACGGGCCTGTGCTATATTTTTATGGAAACGGAAGCTACGTTATGCAGAAAAAGGCTTTGGAAATAAACTTGTACGTGGTCGGCGCGGGGGCCTTCGCCGTCTTCCTGCGCTGGCTGGAGGATCAGCTCGCCTTCAACGAGCTGGGCCTTGCGGACAGGAGCGTGTTCCACGCGCTGGCGGTGCTGTTTCTGGCGGCGGCGGCCTTCGTGTTTCTGCGCTTTCTCAACCGGATGCGCGAGGAGGGCCAGTACCTGCCGGAGGCCTTCGGCGACGCGCTGCGCAACGAGGGGCGGCTGTTCCGGGATATCCGCTGGGCGCTCGGCGTGCTGATGTGCCTGGGCGCGGTGGCGCTGTTCGCCGCGAGCGAGGTGGACAAGTACGTGGGCCTCGTGCGGGCGGTGGCGATCCTCGGCCTGCTGACGGGCGTTTCGTACCCGCTGCTGCTGGGAGCGGCCAATACAGGGAGCATGAGGTCCTGGCAGCAGTGCCTTTGCGGCATGCTGCCCGTGCTGCTGTTCGCCGCGTGGCTGCTGTACAGCTACCGCAGCAACTCCATCAACAGCGTGGCCTGGGCCTACGCGCTGGATATCTTCACGCCCATCGCGGCCATGCTGGCCTTCTTTCGCATGGCGGGCTTTGCCTTCGGCTCGGCCAACATGCGCAGGAGCATGTTCGGCGCGATGTTCGGCGCCGTCATGTGCATGATGGCCCTGGCCGACGAGCGCTACATGGGCATGCAGCTCATGCTCGCCGCGGCCGCGGGGATGCTGGTGCTCTACAATTGGATCATGGTATGCAATCTGAAGCAGGGAAAGATCCGCCAAAAGCGCCGTACGGAGGACGGTTTTGAGCGGCTTTGACAAAAAAAGGAAATTGAAGCCGTTAAATATATGAGACCTGCATATAAACTATGCCAAAGATTTATCTATTGTTGCAAGCTGTTCATACAAATGGTATATTTATGCATAGCTGAACGAAGGCGCGAAATGCAGAATGCAAGCCTGGAGCGTCCGCGGACAATAGCCGTCGATCTACAGCATGGGGACGATGCCAGGCGTTCAGAATGTCCGCGCAGTGAAGAAGCAGAGAGACAGGCTGCTTTCCGAGGCGCGGGCTTTTTGTTTTCATTTTGACAGGAAGCGCCGTCGAGAGGACAGTCAAAAATGAAGAATTGAGAAACAGGAGAGATAGTATGGAAAAGAATTCCCTGAAAAACTCGTGGGCGATGGGCTTTACCGTCGCGTCCGTCTGGTTCGGCACCCACGTCGGCGGCGGTTTTGCCTCCGGTAACCAGGTCGTCGGTTATTTCTCCAAGTTCGGCGCCGCGGCCGCGCTGATCTACCCCCTGCTGGCCATGGGCATCCTGGCCTGCATCATGCACATCATGCTGAAGTTCGCTCGTCTGAACGGCTTCAACAACTACAAGGACACCTACCGTGCCCTGTATCCCCAGCCCTGGATGGAAGTCTTCTTTGAGGTCTTCTACATCATCATCATCCTGGCCGCCGTCGCCGCCGCCGTCGCCGGCGCGGGCAACGTTCTGGCCAACTTCCTCGGTATCGAGTACGTCGGCGCCACGAAGGTCATCATGAACCTGATTATCGTCGCGATCCTCGTCGTGCTGAGCATCTTCGGCGTCAAGGTCGTTGCCGCCGCTTCCACCGTCCTGTCTATCCTCATCATGATCTCCACCGCGGCCGTCGTCATCGCCGGCCTCGTAGCCGCCAAGGACGGCGACGCCGTCCGTCTGCTGCAGCAGTACAGCGTCGAGGGCGCCCCCTATGCGTCCCAGTTCGCGGGCGGCTTCTTCAGCTCCGCCCCCTTCCGCGCGATCCTGGTGTACGCCGGCTTCCAGTGCGTCTCCATCCCCCCGATGATCGCCGCCTCCGAAGAGATGGGCACCACCGGCACCAAGCGCGCCTGCATCCTGGGCTGGCTCATGAACGGCCTGGCCCTGTCCCTGTCCGGCTACATGCTCTCCAAGTGGTACCCCCTGCTCCAGGGTCTGCAGAACGCCGGCATCGAAGGCTTCAAGACCGCCACCTCCATCCCCAACCAGACGGTCCTGACGATCATCGGCCTGAAGTGGCTGCTGGCCTTCTTCTCCATCCTGCTGTTCTGCGCCTTCGTTTCCACCTGCGTCACCCTGATCTTCACCATGGTGCAGCGCTTCCAGGGCAAGTTCTTCCCCAAGGCCATCCAGAGCGAGCAGATCCGCAAGATCTGCGTTGCGGTCATCGCCATCGCGGTCTGCTTCTCCATCTCTCTGCTGGGCCTGACCACCATCACCACCAAGCTCTACGGCTACGACGGCTACTACGCGCTGATCTTCGTCGTGCTGCCGGCTCTGATCTGGGGCATCCCCAAGATCAAGAAGCTGGAGGCCGAGGGCAAGACCGCGGAGTAATCCCCATCTGCACACATAAGGTTTTCACGAGCCCTCCGGGGCTCGTGAAAGCTTGTGCGCCGCTGAGAAAAAAGCCTGTACTTTTTCCCGCGCAGGCGTTACAATAACGGCGCAGACTATTTTAATAACAAGGAGAAACTACCATGAAATTTGCCATGTACGGTTCCGGTGCGGCTGGCAGCGTTTTCGCTTCCTACCTGCGCAACGGCGGCGCGGACATCATTCTGATCGACCGCTATGAAGAGCACATGAAGAAGATCGCCGAGGAAGGCATGACCTTCACCATCCACCTCCAGGAGGGCGGCGAGTATCACGACATCACCAAGGTCCTGGAAGGCTTCCGCACCTACACCTCCGCCGAGGCTGCCGCCGCGGCCGAGGGCAAGGTCGACGCCATCATCTACATGACCAAGGCCACCCAGCTGGTCCAGGCCATCCAGGATTCTCAGCCCGTCGTCGGTGAGGACACCGTCGCCGTCTCCCTGATCAACGGCCTCGGCAACGACGACAACCTGCTCAAGTTCTACGACCGCGGCCGCTGCATCGTCGGCTCCGGCGTGCTGGGCACCGCGCTCAGAGGCCCCGGCCACTGCGTTTCCACCCCCGCCGGCGGCGTGCAGATGAACTTCGGCGGCATCGTGAGAAACGAGCGCGTGGACGCTGTCTGCGAGGAGATGGAGAAGTGCTACCGCGCCGGCGGCTGCGACGCCTATTGGCGCAAGGATGACATCTACAAGTACATCTGGAAGAAGGTCATCGTCAACTCCACCGTCAACACCGTCTGCTACGTGCTGCGCCTGAAGATCGGCGAGGTCGAAGCGCATCCCGCCGGCCAGAAGCTGTTCCACGACGTGATCCGTGAGGCCTGCGCCGTCGCCACCGCCCGCGGCACCGCGCTGGACGCCGACGAGTTCATCGCCCACGACCACAACGACATCATCACCAACATCGGCGACTACTATCCCTCCATGTGCCAGGACGCTTTCAACAAGCGCAAGACCGAGATCGACGTGCTCAACGGCAAGATCGCCGAGTACGGCAAGGAGTTGGGCATCCCCACGCCCACCTGCGACGTGCTCTCCACGATCGTCCGCGCGATCCAGGACAACTACGACAAGCAGTTCTGAGCCTTCCCTTCAAAGATCATCGCCCGCTGCCAGACGGCAGCGGGCGATTTTTCGTTTCTCTCCGGAGGGACGAAAAAACCGGCCCGCCATTCGGCGGGCCGGTGCTTGCCTGGGTAGGTTCGGGATTATTCGTACAGGGCCTTGAGCTTCATCAGGTGATCGTAGCGGGCCTTGGCGTTGGCCTCGGAGGCCTGGAACAGCGACTCGGCGCGCTCCGGGAACTCGCGGGTCAGACGGCTGTAGCGGGCTTCGTTCATCAGGAACTCCTGGTAGCCGCCGGCCGGGGCCTTGCTGTCGAGGGAGAAGGGCTTCTCGGCGTCGGGGTTGAAGCGGAACAGGTTCCAGTAACCGCACTTGACGGCCTTGTCCATCTCCTTCTGGCAATTCTCCATGCCGCCCTTGATGCTGTGCATCTCGCAGGGAGCGTA
>JAFUUR010000226.1 GCA_017477695.1 Oscillospiraceae bacterium
AACAGCCCCGCGCAGACGAGGTCGAGCGCGTGCCCGCTGCGGCTCACGGCGAGGCAGCCGATGGCGCGGGGGCTGCCCTGCGTGGGGCCGTTGCCCTCCATGCCGACCACCGCGTCGCACACGCACAGGCGCGGCCGGAAATACTCGTACAGGTCGACGAGCATGTCCGCGAAGTCCTCCGCGCGCGGATACTTGTAGTGGAACTCCGGCTTGATGGTGCCGGGGATGGCGCCGAAAAAGTTCTTGACGGCGTTGGTCATGCCCATCATGCCGTGGGTCTTGAGCTTGCAGAGGTCGACGATGGCGTCCGCCTTGCCGAGGTAGGCGGTGTAGGGGAAGCGCCTGGCCTGCACGGCGCCGGAAAAATCCGCCTCCGCCTGGCTGAAATCGTCGTTGAGCGCCGCCCCCAGGGCCTCGGCGCGGCGCAGGCCGCAGACCTCGTAGGTATGGCGCAGGGCGGCGGCGTTGTACAGCCCGCTCGGGCTGTCGCCGATGACGACCTCCGCGCCCCGCTCGCGCAGCAGCTTCACCAGCGCGCAGACCACGGCGGGGTGCACCGTCGCGGCGGCGTCGGGCTTCATGGCGCTGACGAGATTGGCCTTGACGGCGATGCGCATGCCGGGCCGCACGAAGTCCAGCCCTCCGGCGGCCTCCACGGCCTCGCGCAGGGCGGCCTCGACAGCGGCGTCCTCATAGCTTTCACACGGCGCAAGCGCCACGTCGTACGGCATCTGTCGTTCCTCCTGTCTCTCCTCCGAGACGAACAGCCCCGCTCCGCGGGGCTGTTCGCGTGTGTGTTTCGATATGCGTTCGCCTGGCCGCGCGGCGGTCAGAGGCTGAAGTACATGCCCTCCTGCGTGTCGATGGTCTCGCCCATCACCACGGACCGGCCGCCCACCGGCTTGCCCTTACTCAGGTACATGCCTCCCCAGTAGTTTTGGGAGCCGACGCTGAAGCTCAGCTCGACCACGCCGGTGATGCCCTTGCCCGTCTGCGCGTCGTAGAAGCCGATGAGCTCGCCGTTGGCCTTGGTGCGCATGTTCGCCCGGACCGTATTCAGGTCGTCGTTGCTCCAGACCATCAGCAGCACGCTGTACGAGGAGAGCTTCTCCGCGTCGACGAACCACTTGCTGCCGACCTTATAGATCGGGGTGTAGACCTCGAGCGGCACGCCGAAGCGGTTGGTATGCACCGCGCCGTGCACGTTGAGGGCGTTGGAGTTGAGCTCCTCGACGGTGTTCGCCATGGCGCTGCCGTCCGGCCGGACGAAGACCTGCACCACGCGGTCGCCGTTGTCCCCGTCCTTGCCCTCCGGATACAGGCCGAGGTCCCAGCCCTGCCCGGCGTAGATCTCCATGGCCTTCTGATCCGCGGCGGGGAGGCTGCCCCAGCGCTCCACGGTGAGCATGCGGTTGGCGTTGGTGAGGGCCGGCTTGTTGTACAGGAGGTGATCGAGCTGCGGTGTGGCCAGCAGAGCGCCGTCCATGACGTAGTACTGCTTGCCGCAGAGGGCCAGGGCGTTGGCTTCATACGAGCCGCCGTTGAGGTGGGAGCCGTCGGCGTTCACGATAAAGCCGAAGGGATAGATGAAGCCCGTGAGCCGGAAATCGGTGACGGCACCCGTCACGGGCAGGCCCTTGCCGTCGAGCACGTAGCAGCCGCAGTCGTCCCCGAGGTGGAGGATCTCCTTCTGCACGTTCAAATCGGTGCTCCATGTGCCGAAGACGACGCTCTCGCCCGCGGCGGGGCGGTTGGTCCCCGCGTAGACGACGCTCTTGAGCGACCCGTCCTTGTTCCAGACCGTAGTGAGCGCGGCGCCGGTGGTGCTGCCGACGGTGTAAGCGCCGTAGCTGCCCACGGCCGGCGTGGCCTGCACGCCGTTCTCATCGTAGAAGTACCACTTGCTGCCGGTCTTGCGCAGCGCGGGCGACCAGAGCCGCATGCCGTTTGCCTCGAAGTAGTAGTACTGCCCGTCGATCTTCTGCCGCCCGGTGGCGAGCGTGCCGTTTTTGAGCATGTACCGGAGCCGGAGACTGTCGAGCCAGCCGGCCGACAGGGTGGCCGTGCCGTCGGCCGCGAACGCGTAGCGCTTGCCCTTGATGGTCTCCGCGGTGCTGTGCAGCGCCCAGCCCTCGGCGGTGAAGTAGAGCTTGGCCTTCTTGCTGTCGGCGTTCACGGGCTTGCCGAACACGTTGCTGCCGCTCGACATGCCGATATCCTCCGCGCCGTAGGAGAGCTCGTCTCCGTAGGCGACGGGCTTGGGCACGCTCTTCCAGCCGCCGGCCGCCGCGGCGCCGGTCTTCGGGTCGAAGTACATGAGGGCGTGATCGGTGACCGCCGTGACACGGTTGCTCGCAAAGTCGGCGAGCCCGACCCGGTCAAAGTACACCCAGCCGGTGACCATCTCATAGTCGTCGTTGAAGAGATAGATCTTGTTGCCAATCTTCCACACGACGGGGAAGTCGTTGTCGAAATCGTAAAACCAGCAGTCCAGAACGTCCAGCGTGCCGCCGCGGATGCCGAAATACATCCGCTTCCCGTCGGGCCGGGTGAGCAGGCCGGTCTTGATGCTGCCGTCCTTGTTTATGCAGATCGTGTCTCCTTCCGTGGTCCAGCCCGCCTTTTCGGGCTTGTAGACCGCGGAGACGGGGCAGCCGTACGGCGATAAGGTATACTCCAGATAGACTTTGCCTTTTACGATGAACACGCCGGACGTCTGGTAGGCGGCGCTGCCGTCGCCGTTGAAGTACAGGGTGACGGGGTTGGGCGCGAGGCCGGGCACGTCCTTGAAGGTGTTGCGCGCGAGGACGCCGTTCTTGTCCGCGTAGCCGACGGCCTCCACCTCCTGATCCCAACCGTACTCGATCGGCACGAGGCCGTCCTTCCGCACGCGGCCGCTCTCGGGCTCGGTGGCGTAGAGCTTGCCCTTGATCTCCACCACGTAAGACCCGTAGCCGGAGGCGGGCCAGTCGCTGTAGAACACCTTGCCGTCCTTCCCGGCGGCGTAGGTGCAGGTCTGTGAGGAGGCGTAGTCCACCCGCACGTCGATCACCGTGTTGACGGCCGGCTTGCCGTTCTTGTCCAGCGCGAGGTAGGGCCAGGAGGAGCTCCCGTCGGGGCCGAACCGGACCAGCATGTTGATGAGCTTTTTGCCCTGATAGTAATAATAGAAGCCCTGCTCCGGCTTGCCCGCCTTGATGGGGACGGCCTCCACCGCGGACCAGTCCGCACCGTCCCGGATCCACAGGCTGGTTTCGGCCGCGGTCATCGTGCTCTCGACGCGGCGGCCGTAGCCGTCAAAGAAATAGCTCTTGCCCTTGACGGTGACCCATTCGCCCTCCACCACGAAGCCGTCTTCCGCGGCGTACACGGTATAGGACTCGCCCGTGAGGTAATCCACGGCCTTGACCATCGCGTTTCTGAGCAGGGAGCCGTCCGGCCCGAAGACGTACCTGCCGAGCCGGAGATACTTCACGCCCTTGAGGTCGAATTGGTCCGCGGCGTAATTGCCGGGCAGAAAGACGAGGCTGTGGCCGGTCTCGACTATGCCGTACAACCCCATGTACTCCTTGCCGCCGACCCAGAACTGGTTCTCGAGGACGCGCCCGTTGTTGTTCGGGTCGCAGTAGACCTTGTGCGTCCCCGTCTTGGCCGTCGCGGGGAGGAAGGCGCTCGCGCCGCTGTCGTACTTGACGTAGACCCAGCCGGTCGCCCGGGCGCTCTTCTTGTAGCCGCCCGTGAAGAAGTAAATGCCGCCGTCGATCTTGTGGAAGCCGTCCGGATTGACGGCGCCGGCATTGTCGAGGCTCCTGCCGTCGTCGTCGAGCGTGTCGCCGTTGGCGTTGACCCAGGTCACGCCCTTGCCGTTTCGCACCGGGACCCAGCTCTTCTCGGCCCTGAAGCCGGTGGCGGGGTCAAAGTAGTGGTAGGTCGTCGTCACGTCCACCCAGCCGGTGGCGAGGGTGCCGTCGGCGTTGCCGTAGTAATACCGGTCGGTCTTCGTGACGGGGTCGTAGTAGTAACGCTCCCCGGGGACGACCTGATAGACGCCGTCCTTCCAGTCTGTGAACAGATGCAGCTCGCCGCCGTCGTCAAAGGCGTAGAGCTTCTTGTCGATCTTGTGCACGCCGGCCGCGATGGGCTTCTTGGTGGCGGGGTCGATGTAATAGATCCCGCTCACGGCCATGAAGTTGGCGGCGTTCTCCGGCCAGCCGGTCGGGGCCTTGAACACGTCCTTGCCGAAGAAGTAGCGGCCCTCGTTGCCCTGCCAGGAGATCCAGCCCGTGACGGGCTTGCCGTTCTTGAGGTATTGCGCATCCGCCGTCGGCTCAAAGCCGGCGCCGTGCCTGGTGAAGCCGTCCACCGTCACGGTGCAGGTGGCCTTCTTGCCGAGACACTCGACCGTCACGGTGTAGACGCCGCCCTCCACCGCCATGAGGTGGATCTGGGAGCGCGGGGCGCCGTTCAGGACGGAGATCCGCTTCGTGCAGGTATAGGCGTAGCGGGTCGGCTCGTCGAAGGACGCAGGATCCGTCGCGATGGCGGGCCAGTTCCCGCTGGCGTCGGTGATGCCCTGGTAGATCTTCAGGCCCGTCCCGCCGGTGACGCTGAAGGTCACGGGGACGTTCATCGCGTCGGTGATGCTGTCGGTCAGCGCCATCAGGTCGAACTGGAAGCTCTCCGTCCGCGGGTCGACGCTGCCCTTGACCTTGGTCTGGTCGAGCTTCAGGCTCTTGGGCGTGATGAGGTCGACCTCGACGTAGACGCGATCGTACACGCTGTCGTCCGAGGTGTATGCGGTGATCTCCACCACCTCGCCCTTGGTGTCGGCCAGGGCCTTCACGTTGCCCGCGGCGTCCACGCTCACGAGCTTGGGCTTGGAGGATTTGAAGGTCACGCGGGTATCCGTTACGCCGGAGACGATGCTCGTTTCGATCTTGGCCGTCGCGCCCTTATAGTGGAGGACCAGCGGATCCCAGGCGATATCGCCTACGTGGGTGCCGTCTCCGTTCAGGAAATAGCAGTCGATCGAGGGCGCGGTGATCGTCTTCGGCACAGCGAGGGTCGCCGTGGCCGAGGGGACGGCAACGGCGTCGCTGAACTCGCCGCCGACGAAGCGGAACGACCAGACGCCGGACTCGACGTCGTTACCGAAAACGCCCTTCTCCGAGAAATGCGCTACCGTGGAGCCGGTCAGCCAACTTTCCAGATTCCCGTATCTGTCGAGCTGCTACAGGGCGCTGATATAAGTCATATCCTTGGGCAGCTTGAGGGCGTATCTGCCCGGCCACGCGTTGATGGCCTCGCACTCCAGAGAGACCTCCGGCGTGGGCAGGACGACGAGCTTCCTGCCGCCCACGTCGGAGGACTTCAGCGTCCCGTCCTCCTGCGGCAGGACGACGTACAGGCTGTACGTGCCCGCCGGGAGCTGGGCCGCGGTGTTGAAGTAGAGCGCGACGCTCATCTCCGCCGTTCTGGCGGACGCCAGGTAATAGCGTGTGGTCTTGTTCTCGGCGACGAGATAGTGGGCGGAATCTTCATGATCCGTCATGCAGTACACGGTCAGCTGATAACTGCTGTTCATCGAGATCGTGCTGAAGTGGATATCGCTGCTGTCATCCGTCCGCTTGCGGGCGCCGACCGGCTCGGACATGACGTGCATGCCGTCAAATTCGGAGAGCTCCGCCGCGTCCGCGGGCTCTTCCGCCGCGTCTTCGGACTCCTTGGCGTCTTCGGGCTCTTCCGCGTCCGCGGGCTCTTCCGCGTCCGCGGGCTCCTCGGCGTCCGCGGGCTCCTCCGCGTCCGCGGGCTCCTCCGCGTCCGCGGGCTCTTCCGCGGGCAGAGGCAGCACCGCGCGCAGACCGTCGACGGCGATCTCCGCCGCCGCGGCGTCGTACG
>JAFUUR010000227.1 GCA_017477695.1 Oscillospiraceae bacterium
ATCACAGCGCGGATTGCTACGAGTGGACGAGGACGCTCACCTGCGGTATGGAGGAGGGCGAGGGCGGCCACCGGCATACGGACGCCTGCTATGAGAGCGTGACGGAGCTGGCCTGCGGCAAGCAGGAGCTGCACGTCCACACGGCCGCCTGCTATGACGGCGCGGGCAGGCTTACGTGCGGCAAGCTGCAGCTGGAGGAGCACGTTCACGGCCCCGGCTGCTTCGTGGAGAAGCAGGAGCCGATCGCGGAGGAGACGCCGGCACCGGAGGAGCCGGCCGATCCCGGAGAGACGCCTGCCCCGGAGGGACCGGTCGAGGAGAGCGGAGAGCCGGAAACCGGTGAGACGCCCGACGCGGACGAGACGGAAGATACGGAAGATGCGGAGCCGGAGTCCGATCCCAGGGCCGACGTGGAGAGCTATTGGGACTATGCGGCCCGCTTTGAAAACATGGACCGTACGGGCCCGTGGAACGAGGTGCTTGTCAGCGTGGCCAGGACACAGCTTGGCTACAGGGAGAGCACGCGCAACTTCATCATCGACGAGAATTCCGAGAAGCAGGGCTATACCCGCTATGGCGACTGGTACGGCATCCCCTATGGGGACTGGTGCGCCATGTTCGTCTCTTTCTGCCTCAACTTCGCAGATATCCCGACCTCTCAGTTCCCGATCGAATGCGGCGTGACCCGCTGGATCGACGATCTGAACGCGCTGGGGCTTTACACCTCCGCCGGTGCGTACGCGCCGCGCATAGGCGACGTCATCTTCTTTGACTTCAACGACGACGGTCTCGGCGACCACGTCGGCATCGTTTCCCGCGTGTACGACGAGGGCGGCGCCGCAAAGCTGGAGACCATCGAAGGCAACCGCACGCCTACCGTGCAGACCTTTACTTACGACGCGGGGGATCGTACGATCCTGGGCTACGGCGTCCTGCCGGAGCGCCCGACTGAGACCAAGGAGAGTCTTGACCTCGGCCTCGTGCAGATCGCGCCCGCGGACGGCGAAGCGCTCCCCCCCGAGGCGGACGGCCACGCGAAGATCCTCAGCGGAGAGGAAGCGGCCGCCGCGCAGGACGTGGTGGAGGCTTATCTCACCGCGCCTGCTCCGACCGCCCAGAACCGGCCCATGTCCGGCGGGGCGAAGCCGATGGGCCCGATGAGTGCGGCGGAGGCCGGCCGTCAGCAGTTCGCCTTCGCGGAGAATACGATCGAGACGGGCGCGAACGAGACCGAGCGCCGCTCTGAGGAGCGCTACGAGGTCTTCGATATCGGCCTGGAGCATGTTGACGAGGCGGCCTACGAGGAGGGCTTCCGCGTCAGCGTCACGCTGCCGGAAGCGGTCGTCGGGCGCGACTTCCAGCTTTATCACGTCGGTGAGAACGGCGTGGAGGAGCTCAGCGCGCAGCTTGAGGCGCAGGATAACGGCGACGGCACGGAGCTGGTGTACGGCTTCACCTTCGTTACGCCTTCCTTCAGCCCCTTCGTGCTGCGCTACACGGTAGACTATTATTACAGGAGCGTCAGCGGCGAGACCTATCGGATCACGCTGGACTACGGCCCCGACGCGGGCCTGCCCGCGGATCTGAGCCTCGCGGTGTCGGAGCTGCTCGCGGGCTCTGCGGAGTACGCGCAATATAAGGAGAGCACGGCCGCGGCGCTCAACGTCCCCGCTTCTCGGATCGACTACGCCCGCTTCTTTGATATCACTCTCGTGAAGGACGGCGTCGAGCTGCAGCCGGCCGAGGGGAGCACCGTCAACGTCAGCATCCGGCTCGCGGACGCGGCCGAGGGCGACTATAACGTGGTCCACTACGGCGCCGCCACGGAGGTGCTGTCCGCGCAGGGCAGCGGAGACGAGGACGGTTATACCCTGTCCTTCAGCACGGGCTCCTTCTCGATCTACGCGATTGTCGAGGCTCCTGAGCCGATCACGGGAACAGGCTGGATCAAGATCGCCTCGCTCGACGAGCTCGCCGAGTACGCGAGCGCCGGCCTCGCCATGTCCCACGTGGACGGCTACTACTTCACCGACGGGATCACCAACATCACCGCTACCCGTACCGGCATCACCAAGACGGCGAAAGTGACGTCTCCCGAATTCACGCAGGACAAGGTGCTGTATTATTTCGAGCCCGTCGGCGACGGAAACGATCACTACCGCGTCTACTGCCTGGACGCCTCCAGCGGCGGAAAGCGTTATATCAACCAGACCGCCAACAGCCTTTCTCTCGTGGACGAGGCCAATGCGACGACCTTTACCGTCAGCGCGTCGACCCTCGCAAGCGCCTGGCGCATGGCGGGCTCCGGCGGGTATTACTGGAACATGCAGGGCGGCGCGGGCGGCAAATCCTTCGCGGCCTATACGGGCGCAAACGACGCGAACGCCCAGTTCTGCTTCTGGTACTACAAGGCCCCGCCGACCGACCCCTACGGGCTGGACGGCAAGAGCTACGTGATCGTCTACAGTGACGACACCGTCTACGGCAAGACGGTCGCGGGCGAGCAGCGCGAGGGCGGCGGTCTCGAGGTGTGCCTGCTGCCGCTTCTGAACACGAAGGATCACACCAAGTTTTACGTGGCGAAGAGCAACGAGAGCACCGAGTGGACCTTCCAGTACGTCTCCGGCTTCGCGTATTATCTCACGGCCCAGGTCGACGGGCAGACCAAGTATCTGACCATCGACGGCACGGAGGTCACGCTGCGGGATGAGCCGGATCCGGAAGGCTCCCTTATCACCGTGACGCCCGGCACCGGCAAATACAAGGGCAAGTACACCTTCTCCGTCTACGGCAGCGCGCTCGAACTGGAGACCGTCTCGGACGACAAGGTCTTCCGCGCGAGCGGCACGATAGGGGAGACCTCCTGGCTCTATCTCGCGGAGACGACGGAGCTGTCGGAGGACGATCTGCTGATCTACTCGGCGCGCAAGGTCAGCGTTTCGGACGAGGAAGAGGTCGTGACCGGGCAGAACGTCGTGATCTATACCCGCGTCTGGAACGAAGAAACGCTCAAATACGAGTTCTATGCCATCGACCATGACGGCACGCTCATCCGCGTATACGAGAGCGGCGACGTGATCCAGTGGGTCGAGAACAGCATCAACAC
>JAFUUR010000228.1 GCA_017477695.1 Oscillospiraceae bacterium
AGCCTTCCGGAGGGCCTGCTAACGATCGGCTACGCCGCTTTTTCCTCCCTTTCCGCGCTCGAGAGCATCACGCTTCCCGCGAGCGTGACGAGTATCAGCAGCAACGCTTTCTATGGCACGGGCCTGAAGAGCATCGTTATCCCGGATGGCGTCACGGCAATCAGCTCCAATACATTCCAAAACTGTGCGTCGCTCGTGAGCGTGACCATACCGGCGAGCGTTGCGTCCATCTCCTCCGCCTTCGGCGGGTGCAGCGCCTTGACGGACGTGTATTATCTCGGTACGCAGGCCCAGTGGGACAGGGTCGCTATCAGCTCCGGCAACGATTACTTGACAGAGGCAACGCTGCATCTTATGAGCCTTGCTTCCGGCGACTGCGGCGAGGACCTTACCTGGACGCTGGACGCCGACGGTACGCTCACTATCAGCGGCACCGGCGACATGACGGATTTCAGCCGCGACTGTGAGCCCTGGTACGATCAGAAAGCCAACGTCAAAGCCGTCGTGATCGAGCCGGGCGTGACGAGCATCGGCAACGACGCCTTTTCCGAATACACGGCGCTGGAAAGCGTCGAGCTCCCGGCCGGGCTGACGCGCATCGGTGAATACGCCTTCTACGGTTGTACCGCGCTTGCGGCCGCGGACCTGCCGTCTTCCTTGAGCGGCATCGGTACTTATGCCTTTGGCGGCTGCTCTGCTCTCGAGGCGGTCTCACTCCCCGACGCTGTGACGAGTATCGGCAGCTATGCCTTCTACGGCTGCACTTCTCTGCAGAGCGTCCGGCTGTCCGCGGGGCTGAGCGTGCTTGACTTCGGCGTCTTCAGCAGGTGCGCCTCTCTGACGGCCGTCGTGATCCCCGACGGGGTGACGACGATCAAAGCCTATTGCTTCCAGGACTGCACGAGCCTGCAAAGCGTCAGCCTTCCCGCGGGGCTGACGGAGATCACCAGCAGTCTTTTTGAGCGCTGCGGCGCGCTGACGGAGATCGTGATCCCCTCGGGCGTGACGAGCATCGGGCAGAATGCGTTTTACAGATGCGCGGCGCTCGGGCACGTCACGCTGCCGGGCACGCTGGAGAGCGTTGCCGCCTACGCCTTCTACGGCTGCGAGGCGCTGGCCGGAGTGACCTTCCTCGGCACGCAGGCGCAGTGGGATGCGATCGATATCCACTACACGAATTACGCGCTGACCGACGCGGCGCGTGAGATCATGGGCGTTTCCGGTACCTGCGGCGCGGGCCTCATCTGGACGCTGTCAGACGACGGCACGCTCACCATCAGCGGCAGCGGCGAGATTGGCAATTACGACTGGTTGGCAAACAACCGTGCTCCTTGGGACAGCCAAAAAGACGATATCAAGGCTGTGGTGATCGAGGAGGGCGTAACGAGCATCGGCGACTGTGCTTTCTACAACTGCAGCAGTCTGGCGAGCGTGACGATCCCGTCGAGTGTGATGAGCATCGGCAGCAAGGCTTTCTTTCAGTGCTATGCGCTGACAGCGATATATATCAATGATCTGGCTGCGTGGTGCGGGATAGCGTTCGCTTCGAATCCAATGTACTATGGGCCTGACCTCTATTTGCATGATTTGCTGGTGCAAAACCTTGTGATTCCCTCAGGCGTAACGAGCATCAGCTCCTCTGCCTTCGCGGACTACGCCGTCTTGACGAGCGTGACGATCCCGGAGGAGGTGACGAGCATCGGTGCTGAAGCCTTCAGGGGGTGTAGCGAACTGACAAGCGTGACGATCCCGTCAAGCATGGAGAGTATTGACAGAGATGCGTTTTCCAACTGCCCTTTTCTGAGTGACGTGTACTTCCTCGGCACGCAGGCGCAGTGGGACGCGCTCGAGATCGATTTTGGCAACGATCCGCTGACCGAAGCGGCGCTGCATGTCGCCCCCGTGGAGGGCGCCGTCCCCATCAGCACGGAGCTGTTCCCGGACGATGCTTTCCGCGGCTATGTGGAGGAGCAGTTTGACGCGGATCACGACGGCTGGCTCAGCCCCGCTGAGATCGACAGCGTGACGGAGATCGAGTGCATCGGCCTCGGCGTCGCCTCGCTGCAGGGGGTGGAGATCTTCTCCGCGCTTGAGTATCTCGCCTGCGGCGGCGATTTCGGCGGCGACGGGCAGCTCACAGCCGTCGACCTGCGCGCGAACACGAAGCTGCGCGAGCTAGACCTCAGCTTCAACTCCGGGCTCACGAGCCTGGATCTGACGGGCCTTTCCGGGCTGCGGAGCCTGAGCGTCGGCTTTACGGGCCTGACGGAGCTGGAGCTCAGTCCCTGCCCGCTGCTGGAGCGGCTGATCTGCAACGACAGCGCTCTCTCCGCGCTCGATCTGAGCGTGACGCCGGAGCTCGCCTATCTCGATTGCTGCGGCAACGCGGGGCTCACGGAGCTGGACATCAGCGGCTGCCCGAACCTGCTGCGCGATTATCTGGCCGGCGGGCGCCGTATCGGCTGGATGGAGAGCATGCCGGAGCTGTATGAGTCCATCGTCGTCTATGGCGGCTCGAACGACGAGGATTACCGCCTGGCGGTGAACACCTGGGTGCGTATCCTCACCGGTCTCGCAGCGCCCGTGCTGGACGCCGCGGTCAAGCTCGACCACGACTATCTGCTGCTCGCGCCGGGCGATGAGGCGCAGCTTGCCCTCGTCGGCCTGGAGGACGCGCAGGTCTATTCCGTGACCTGGAGCGTCGTGGATCAGAACGACGCTGCGGCCGACCCCGTACTGATCGAGGTCGACGGCGACGGCCTGGTAAGGGCCGGAGAGCACATGGGCACGAACTATGTGCTCGCCACCGTACGCGACGACGTGGGCGGCGTGGGCTATGCCCGCTGCCGTGTGGACGTGGTCGAAGCTGAGCCGGCCGAGGCCGTGAGCGCCGTGCGGCTGCTCACCACCGCCGCGACGGCGGAGCTGTACAAGACTGCGTACACGCGGATCCAGGTGCTCCCGGAGCTCGCGCAGAACAACGTCACGGCGAACGCCGCGCAGCCCACGCTCCTGCCTACGCCGGAGCCGGAGGCGGACAGAGGCGCGGCCGTTGAGGCGGCCCGTTTCGCGGATCCCACCGCGGCGGCGCGCTTTACGCTGCGTGTCGTGGACGACCGCACGCTCGAGATCGTGCCCACCGCGGGCGCGATCAACGGTACGCTGAGCACGGCCAAGAGCTATAGCTCGGCCATCATCGTGACCGTAGACGGCAGGGAGTTCACGACCGCCGCGAAGCTGAAGCTCACGGTCAAGAAGACGCTGCCGACGATCAAGGCCAAGGCAATCACGCTCAACAGCTATCTCACGGAGCGCGATGTGCAGGATATCGTCTTCACCGGCGGGACGGTGCTGTCCGCCCGGCTCGACCCGAACAAGGCCGCGCCCGCGTGGCTGCAGTTTGACGAGGAATATTGCTCCGTCACGTATACCGGCGTGTCGGGGGCCAAGCAGGGGAAGGCGACGCTGAACCTGCTGGTCGCCCCGGAGAGCTGGTGCGTGGAGCGGAGCGTGGCGGTCACGGTGTCCGCAAAGAGCACCGCGCCTGCGATCACCTTCAAGGCCAAGACGCTGACGCTCAAACCCGGAACGCTCGATAAAGCGAGCACGACTTATACGATCAAGCCCGCGCTGTTCGCGGAGGAGGAAGTGACGGTCAGCCGCATCACCGAAGGCAAGGGCAAGACGCTGCAGACCTACGGGAACGACTCCGTACTGAACGTGGATATTTACGACGGGAGCCTGACGGTGAGCGCGCCGCGCGTCGACAGCGCAGCGCACACCTATACGGTGTATCTGTCCGTACAGGGCAGGGAGAGCAGCTTCACGGTGAAGACCCTGGCGGAGAGCAAGGCGGTCAGCCTGAAGCTCAGCCTCGCGAAGAACGCCAAGGCGATCGACCTCGCCGTGCCCGGCAGCCCGGTGATCGTCAACGTCACAGCGGCGAATTTCCATCTGGATCAACTTGAATACTTCGACGTGGTCGGGATCGTGAACAAGAGCGCGCCAGATGCGGACGCGGCGGCTCTGTTCGACTATACCGTAACGGAGGACGGCAGGATCACCGTCACGGCGGCGAGCGATGCGGTGCCGACCGGGACCTACGTTCTCACGGCAGAAGCTGGATACGGCGGCGCGCAGCCCGTGTCGGCCACGGTCACCTTCACGGTGAAGCGCTCGGCCAAGACGCCGGCGCCGACCGTCAAGCTTACGGCCGGCGGCAGCATCGACGTGCTGCGCCCCGGCACGGCCGTCACGGTGAAGCCCACCATGACGAACCTGTATCTGTACGAGCTGGCGGCGGGCGACGTCACCGTCACCAAGACCTACGACGGCGGGACGAAGAAAAAGGTCACGGTCCCCGCGACGGAGCTCTTTGACGTGCAGGTCAGGGACGGAGCCTACGTGATCACACAGAAGTCCGGCGCGGCGGTGTCGCACGCGGACAAGTACAGTGTGCAGGCGACGGTCGCGGGCGTGGCTTCCAAGGCGGTCACGCTGAAGGTCGTGCAGGGGAAGGCGAAGCTCGGGCAGAGCACGAAGGCCGTGACACTTCTGAAGACCGACCGCTTCAGCCGCGGCGAGGTGACGCTGACCCCGACGGACGCGGCGCTCGCGATCCGGGAGGTGAAGCTGGTCTCGCCCGCGGACAAGAGCAAGACGCCATACTTCGACCTGGTCGAGCTCGGCGGCGGCGCATACGCGGTGAAGTTCAACGGGGACG
>JAFUUR010000229.1 GCA_017477695.1 Oscillospiraceae bacterium
AGCTCCCTCCCGTTTTCCTGTGAGCTGGAGACGGAGGAACTGGCTTTTCCCTCGGTCCGATCCTATCGCGGAAAGCCCCGCGCGCAGGGGCGGGTCTACAACGAGGCCGGCGTCCTTCATCTGGAAGGCGTGCTGACCGCGGAGATGACCTGTACGTGCGACCGCTGCGGGGAGGAGTTTGCCAGCGTCAAGGAGATGCCGCTCGACGCCACGATCGTGGAGGAGAACCCGGAGGACGATCCGAATCTCTACCTGCTGGACGGGAACGAGATCGACCTGGACGAGATCCTCGCCACCTGCTTCATCCTGGATATGGAGACCAAGTTCCTCTGCCGGGAGGACTGCAAGGGCCTCTGCTCCACGTGCGGCAAGAACCTAAACGAAGGCCCCTGCGGATGCGGGAAACAAAAAGATCCAAGATTTGCTGTGCTTGAGCAGCTTTTGGATAAAGATTAATACAGAGCTGCTCAGAACAGCTATGATCAGGAGGTGTCAACATGGCAGTCCCGAAAGGAAAAGTATCAAGGCAGAGACGTGATAAGAGACGTTCTTCCCACTGGAAGCTCGAAGCGCCCGGCATCATCAAGTGCCCCAACTGCGGCGCGTTTTGCATGCCTCACCGTGCTTGCCCGGCCTGCGGACAGTACAAGGGCCGCGTGGTCATCAATGTCGAAGAGAGCAAGTAAAAAAGCTTGAGGAGGAGAGGAGAGCCTTTCCTCCTTTTGCTTTTGAAGGGGCTTTGACGGGTGCGTCGGAGCAGGAGTTATTCTCGAGTTCGTCTCGTGCAGGTGTCTATGAAGAACGTGATCAAATCCATCGACCGCGGCAGCCCGCTGGAGAAGCACGCCCGCGTGGGGGACAGTCTCGTGTCCATCAACGGCAACCGGATCGTGGACGTGCTGGACTATAAGTTCTACGCCTACGACGCGCGGCTGCACGTCGTGCTCCGTCGGCCGGACGGCGGCGAGTACAGCGTGCGGGTGCACAAGGCCGAGGGCGGCGACCTGGGGCTGGATTTCGAGACCTATCTGATGGACACGCCGCGCTCCTGCGCGAACAACTGTGTTTTCTGCTTCATCGACCAGCTCCCGCCCGGCATGCGCAAGACCATGTATTTCAAGGACGACGACGCGCGCCTCAGCTTTCTGCTGGGCAATTACATCACCCTCACGAATCTCTCCCCGCGCGAGATCGAGCGGATCATCGCCCTGCACGTGAGCCCCGTGAACGTCTCGGTGCACACCACCAACCCGGAGCTGCGCCGCAGGATGCTCTGCAACGACCGGGCGGGGGAGAGCATCGAGGTGATGCGCCGCTTCGCCGCGGCCGGGATCGTGATGAACTGCCAGATCGTCTGCTGCCCCGGCCTCAACGACGGGGAGGAGCTCACGCGCACCATGCGCGATCTCGCCGGGATGTACCCGGGCGTGCACAGCGTGTCCATCGTTCCGGTGGGGCTCACGCGCTACCGCGAGGGCCTTTATCCGCTGACGCCGTTTACGCGCGAGCACGCGGCCGAGACGATCGACCAGGTCACGGCCTTCGGCGACGCCTGCGTCGAACGATACGGCAGCCGCATCTTCTTCTGCGGGGATGAGATGTATCTCAAGGCGGGGCGCGAGATCCCGCCGGACGCATTCTACGAGGAGTATACGCAGCTTGAAAACGGCGTGGGGATGCTGCGCCTGATGGAGACGGAATTCCGCTCCGCCCTCAAGCTGTCGGACGCGCCGGACGGCGTGCCCTTTTCCATCGCGACCGGCGCCGCCGCGGCGCCCTTCTTCGAAAAGCTGATGGCCCTCGGCCGCGAGCGGTACGGGGAACTGGACGGCCGGGTGTACGCCATCCAGAACGATTTCTTCGGCCGCAGCATCAACGTGACGGGGCTCATCACCGGGCGGGATCTGATCGCCCAGCTCCGCGGCCGGGACCTGGGGGAGCGGCTCTTCGTCTCCCAGAACATGCTGCGCCGGCAGGAGATGGATTTTCTGGACGACGTGACGCTGGAGCAGGCGAGCGAGGCGCTCGGCGTGCCCATCTATCCGATCGAGCAGGACGGCTTTGCCCTGTGGGACGCGATCAGCGGCCTGCTGCCGGAGTTGAAGCTGCCGCAGCGCGGCGGAGAAGAGACGGCGTATTATCAATACAATCAGAACGGAACGTAAGGGAGGCAGCAATGGCAAGACCTCTTGTAGCCATAGTAGGAAGACCCAACGTGGGCAAGTCCATGCTCTTCAACCGCCTGGTGGGGCAGCGGCTTTCCATCGTGGAGGACACGCCCGGCGTGACGCGCGACCGGCTCTACGCCGAGTGCGAGTGGTGCGGACGGAAATTTGATATGGTGGATACCGGCGGCATCGAGCCCTCGACGGACAGCGAGATCCTGCTGTTCATGCGCGAGCAGGCACAGATCGCCATCGACGCGGCCACGGTCATCGTGCTGGTGACGGATATCCGCACGGGCGTCACCGCGGCGGACAAGGACGTGGCGAATATGCTCCTGCGCGCGAGAAAGCCCGTCGTGCTCGCCGTGAACAAGGCCGATTCCACCGGCCCCTCCGACCCCGCGGTCTATGAGTTCTATTCCATCGGCCTGGGCGATCAGATCCCTGTGTCCGCGATCCACGGACACGGCACCGGCGACCTGCTGGACGAGTGCCTGAAATACTTCCCCGAGGACACGCAGGAGGACGAGGAGGACGACCTCATCCGCGTGGCCATCATCGGCAAGCCCAACGTGGGCAAGTCCTCGCTGGTCAACCACATCCTGGGGGAAAAGCGCGTGATCGTCAGTGACGTGGCGGGTACCACGCGCGACGCGGTGGATACGGTCTATGAGAACGAGTTCGGCCGCTATATGTTCATCGACACCGCCGGTATCCGGCGCAAATCGCGCGTGGAGGAGCGGGTCGAGAAGTTCTCCGTCATGCGCGCGCAGCTTGCCATCGAGCGGGCGGACGTGTGCCTCATCATGATCGACGCGCGCGACGGCGTGACCGAGCAGGACACCAAGATCGCCGGCATGGCCCACGAGGCGGGCAAGGCCAGCATCGTGATCGTCAACAAGTGGGACCTGGTGGAGAAGGAGACCGGGACCATGGAGAAGATGCGCAAGGACGTAATGCGCGACCTGAGCTTCATGAGCTACGCGCCCATCCTGTTCATCTCCGCGCTCACGGGTCAGCGCACCAACCGGATCTACGAGCTCATCAACTTCGTCAACGACCAGAGCAGCATGCGCATCACCACCGGTATGCTGAATAACGTCCTGGCCGACGCGCAGGCGCGCGTCCAGCCGCCGACGGACAAGGGCCGCCGGCTGAAGATCTACTACATGACCCAGACGGGCATCAAGCCGCCCACCTTCGTGATCTTCTGCAATTCGCGCGAGCTCTTCCATTTCTCCTATCAGCGTTATCTCGAAAACCAGATCCGGGCCGTATTCGGCCTGGAGGGCACGCCCATCCGGATCATCATCCGGCAGAAAGGGGACAAGGAATGATCGTATACTGGATCCTGCTTCTGATCACGGCCTTCTTCGCCTACTGCCTCGGCAGCATCAGCACGATGCGCATAGCCTCCCGTTTCGTCTTCCGCCGGAATCTGCGCCGGCTCGGCGCGGGGGACGTGTGGCTCTCCAACTTCCGCCGGATCTACGGCGTGCCGGGCTTCCTCAAGCTGCTGGCGGTCGAGGCGGTCAAGGACCTGCTGCCCATCCTGCTCGGCGGCCTGCTGCTGAGCATCAAGGGTCATGCCGACGTGGGGCGCGCCTTCGCGGGCTTCTGCGTGATGATGGGCAGGCTCTACCCGGTCTTCAACCGCTTCCGCGGCGGTCACGGCAGCGTGGCGCTGATCGTCGCGGCGCTGTGCGTCGATCTGTCCGTGGGCATCGCCGGGGCGGTCGTGATCGCGGCCGTGAGCTGGTTCAGCCGCTATCTGACGCTCGGCGCCGTCGCCGGGGCGGTCGTGATCGTCATCACGGCGATCCTCGTCGTGGACGACAACCTGGTCATGACGCTGTGCATCTTCTTCTCCGCGCTGGTATTCATCAAGCATATCCCCGCTATCGGGCGGCTGTTCAACCAGAAGGAGGAGCGGCTCAGCCTGCGGGAGGATCTCACCTATAAGCTGGACGACTGAGCGCCGCACGGCGCGAAAAGAACGAAGGGCCCGCCGGAGACCGGCGGGCCCTTGCGCGCTTATGCAGATGTTCAGAATTTGACGACTCTCGGCGGCTCCGTGAAGGAGGAGAAGGTGGCGGTGACGTTGCGCAGATACCAGACCTCCGTATTGCCGTCGTCCGGGGCGTACATGGCCTGCAGCGCGGGATAGGCCTCCAGCATGCTGACGCGGGCCTCGCGGCTGTCGTCCTCCACGGCCGTGGCCTCCACGCGCAGCCAGCGCCCGTCCGCCATCGCGCAGATCTCCAGCTTGGGATTTGCGTGCAGCTGGCGGGAGACGGCCTTGACCTTCCCCGTCTGCAGGTACAGCCTGTTCTTATACAGG
>JAFUUR010000230.1 GCA_017477695.1 Oscillospiraceae bacterium
CGCCGCTGAGGCCGAGCCCGCCGCCGAGGCGTCCGAAGCCGCCGAGCCCGCCGCCGAAGCCGCTGCCGTCAAGGTCGGCTTCATCTTCCTGCACGACGAGCAGTCCACCTACGACCTCAACTTCATGAAGGCCGCTCAGGAAGCCTGCGAGAAGCTGGGCATCCCCTACGTCAACAAGGTCGGCATCCCCGAGGGCCAGGAGTGCTACGAGGCCGCCATGGACCTGGTCGACGAGGGCTGCAACATCGTCTTTGCCGACTCCTTCGGTCATGAGGACTACATGATCCAGGCCGCCATGGAGTGCCCGGACGTGGAGTTCTGCCACGCCACCGGCACCAAGGCCCACACCGAGGGCCTCGCCAACTACCACAACGCTTTCGCCTCCATCTATGAGGGCCGTTACCTCGCCGGCATCGCCGCCGGCATGAAGGTCAAGGAAATGATCGACAACGGCGACATCACCGCGGATCAGGCCAAGATCGGCTACGTCGGCGCCTTCACCTACGCCGAAGTCATCTCCGGCTACACCTCCTTCTTCCTCGGCCTGCGCTCCATCGTTCCCGAGGCCACCATGGAAGTCACCTTCACCGGTTCCTGGTACGATCTGTCCCTCGAGGCCGAGGGCGCTCAGAAGCTGATCGATGACGGCTGCGTCCTCATCAGCCAGCACGCCGACTCTCTCGGCGCCCCCTCCACCTGCGAGGCCGCCGGCATCCCCAACGTGTCCTACAACGGCTCCACCATCGACGCCGGCCCCAACACCTTCATCGTTTCCTCCCGCATCAACTGGGCCCCGTACTTCGAGTACATCATCGGCCAGGTGCAGAACGGCGAGCCCATCGACGCTGACTGGACCGGCACCATCGCCTCCGGCTCCGTTGAGCTGACCGACGTGAACGAGGCCGTTGCCGCCGCCGGCACCGCCGAGGCGATCGCCGAGGCCAAGGCCGCCTTCGAGGCCGGCACCCTGCACGTGTTCGACGTGTCCACCTTCACTGTGGGCGGCGCCGCGCTCGACTCCTACATGGCCGACGTGGACACCGATCCCGCCTACGAGGGCGATACCGAGGTCGTCATCGACGGTTACTTCCACGAGTCCGAGTTCCGCAGCGCGCCTTACTTCGACGTGCAGATCGACGGCATCACCCTGCTGGATACCGCGTTCTAAACGATCCTCTCCAGGGGAAGCTCCCGCAGGGAGCTTCCCCTGCCGCGTTTTATCTGCTGCAAAGGGCAGCGCAGTGACGATTGCCGCCGCGTTGCCCTTTGTAGCATTGTTGCCCTTTATGCCGATCTCTGTTACAATAGAGAAGACAAGACTCTTGCAAGGAGCGTGACGCCTTTGGATATTTCGACCGCCGCAGTACAGATGCGGAACATCACCAAGACCTTCGGCCCGGTCGTCGCCAACGACAAGGTCTGGCTGGACATTTACCGGGGCGAGATCCTGGCCCTGCTGGGCGAGAACGGCAGCGGCAAGACCACGCTGATGAACATGCTCTCCGGCATCTACTTCCCCGACGAGGGCACCATCAGCATCGACGGCAGGGAAGTGGTCATCCGCTCTCCCAAGGACGCTTTTGACCTCGGCATCGGGATGATCCATCAGCACTTCAAGCTGGTGGACGTGCTCACCGCCGCGGAGAACATCGTGCTCGGCCTGGAGGGCAAGCTGGATCTGAAGGCCGCCCGCGAGCGGATCCGCGGCATCTGCGACGCCTACGGCTTCGAGGTCGACCCGGATCAGAAGATCTACGACATGTCCGTCTCCCAGAAGCAGACGGTGGAGATCGTGAAGGTCCTCTACCGCGGGGCGGACATCCTTATCCTGGACGAGCCCACGGCGGTGCTCACCCCGCAGGAGACGGACAAGCTCTTCGCCGTGCTGCGCAACATGCGCGACGACGGCAAGGCCGTGGTCATCATCACGCACAAGATGCACGAGGTGGAGGCCCTGTCCGACCGGGTGGCCATCCTGCGTCACGGGCAGTTCATCGGCGACATGCCGACGAAGGACACCAACGCCCAGGAGATGACCAATATGATGGTCGGCCACGCGGTGACGCTGAACATCGACCGGCCGGACCCGGTCGACCCCAAGCCCCGCATCGAGGTCAAGGGCCTGACCGTGCGCAGCATCGACGGTATCCTGAAGCTGGACGACGTCTCCTTCACCGCAAATTCCGGGGAGATCCTGGGCATCGCCGGTATCTCCGGCTGCGGGCAGAAGGAGCTGCTGGAGGCCATCGCGGGCCTGCAGCCCGTGGAATCCGGCAGTATCTCCTATATCGAAGACGACGGCACGCGGGAGGAGCTGATCGGCAAGGACCCGCTGAGCATCGCCGAGATGGGCGTGAGCCTCTCCTTCGTCCCCGAGGACCGGCTCGGCATGGGCCTCGTCGCAAATATGGACCTGTCCGACAACATGATGCTCCGCTCGTTCCGCAAGGGCCGCTCCCTGTTCACCGACCGGAAGACGCCGCGCCAGCTCGCGCTGGACGTGGTGGAGGAGCTGGACGTCGTCACGCCCGGCGTCTCCACGCCGGTGCGGCGCCTGTCCGGCGGCAACGTGCAGAAGGTGCTGGTCGGCCGCGAGATCGCCTCGGCGCCCACGGTGCTGCTCACTGCCTACGCGGTGCGCGGGCTGGACATCAATTCTTCCTATACCATCTACGATCTGATCAACAAGCAGAAGGCCCAGGGCGTCGCCGTGCTCTACGTCGGCGAGGATCTGGACGTGCTGCTGGAGCTGGCCGACCGGATCCTGGTGCTCTGCGGCGGCAAGGTCAGCGGCATCGTGCCCGGCCGCGGCGCGCAGAAGCGCGACGTGGGCATGATGATGACGAAGCTGGGAGGTGACGCCCATGAATAAGACGCATACTCCCCTGTTTCACGTATCCAAGCGGGGTGCGCTGCCCTGGTACCGTTCCTGGGGCATCCGCGGCGCAGCGGTGATCCTGGCGCTGCTGGTCTGCGCGCTGATCACGAACCTCGTCACCGGCGAGGACCCCGTGCAGGTCTACAAGACCATTTTCCAGGGCTCCTTCGGCTCGGCCCGCCGCGCCTGGGTCCTGTTCCAGAACCTGGCGATCCTGCTGTGCGTCTCTCTCGCGATCACGCCCGCCTTCCGCATGCGCTGCTGGAACCTGGGCGGCGACGGGCAGATGCTGATGGGCGGCCTGGCCACGGCCGCGTGCATGATCCTGCTGGGCGGGAAGCTGCCCAACTGGGCGCTCATCCTGCTGATGATCGTCGCCAGCGTCATCGCCGGCGCCGTGTGGGCCGCCATCCCCGCCATCTTCAAGGCCAAGTGGAACACGAACGAGACGCTGTTCACCCTGATGATGAACTATATCGCCACGCAGCTCGTGGCCTACTACATCATCATCTGGGAGGTCCCCAAGGGCGCGGGCAAGATCGGCATCATCAACCAGAGCAGCCAGGCCGGCTGGCTGCCGACGATCGGCTCGTACAAGTACCTGCTCAACATCATCGTGGTCGCCGTCATCTGCGTGGCGATGTATATCTACCTCAACTACTCCAAGCACGGATATGAGATCGCCGTCGTGGGCGAGAGCGAGCGCACCGCCCGCTACGTGGGGATCAAGGTAGAGCGGGTCATCGTCCGCACGATGCTGCTCTCCGGCGCCATCTGCGGCGTCGCGGGCATGCTGCTGGTCGGCGGCACGGAGCACACCCTGACCACTACCATCACCGCGAGCCGCGGCTTCACGGCCGTCATGGTCTCCTGGCTCGCCAAGTTCAACCCCATCTGGATGGTGCTGACCAGCTTCCTGCTGGTGTTCCTTGAGCGCGGCGCAGGGCAGATCGCCACGAACTTCGGCCTGAGCGCCTCCTTCGCGGACATCCTCACCGGCATCATCCTGTTCTTCATCATCGGCAGCGAGTTCTTCATCAACTATAAGATCAACTTCCGCCACGCCGCGGGGAAGGAGGAATAAAAGATGTTCGATTTCGTCTCCTTCATCCCCCGGGCGATCATGCAGGGCGTGCCCCTGCTCTACGGCAGCACCGGTGAAACGCTGACCGAAAAGTCCGGCAACCTGAACCTCGGTATCCCCGGCATCATGTACGTGGGCGCCATCAGCGGCGTCATCGGCGCCTTCTTCTACGAGCAGTCCGCCGGCAGCAATATGAACGGCTTTCTCGCCGTGGCGATCCCGCTCTGCTGCTGCCTGCTCGGCTCCCTGCTGATGGGCCTGCTCTACTGCTTCCTGACCGTCAGCCTGCGCGCCAACCAGAACGTGACCGGCCTTGCCATCACCACCTTCGGCGTGGGCTTCGGCAACTTCTTCGGCGGCTCGCTCATCAAGCTCTCGGGCAGCCAGGTCCCCGCCATCGTCCTCTCCGGGACGGCGGGCTACTTCCGCAAGACCCTGCCCTTCGCCTCCGGCACGGGCGCCGTCGGCAAGCTCTTCTTCAGCTACGGCTTCCTCGCGTATCTCGCGGTCATCATCGCCCTCATCGCCTCGCATATCCTCAAGCGCACCCGCGTGGGCCTGCACCTGCGCGCCGTGGGCGAAAGCCCCACGACGGCCGACGCCGCGGGCATCAACGTCGCGCGCTACAAGTACGTGGCCACCTGCACCGGCTCCATGATCGCGGGCCTGGGCGGCCTGTACTATATCATGGACTATACCTCCGGCATTTGGTCGAGCGACGCCTTCGGCGACCGCGGCTGGCTCGCCATCGCGCTGGTCATCTTCACCATCTGGCGGCCCAACGTGGGCGTGCTGGCCTCCTTCCTCTTCGGCGGCCTGTACATCCTGCATATGTACATCCCCTCCGGCATGAACCTGGCCGTCAAGGAGCTGTACAAGATGCTCCCCTACGTGGTCACCATCATCGTGCTGGTCCTCTCCAGCATGCGCAACAAGCGGGAGAACCAGCCGCCCGCCTCGCTGGGCCTGGCCTACTTCCGCGAGGAGCGATAAGCACACACGCACAGACGAAAACGCCGCCCGGCCGGGCGGCGTTTTTTTGCGCATAGCGGCCCTTTTGTGCGAAAGCGCGCGTCTGTGCTTGACAAAAGAATGGCATGTATAGTAAAATTACTTAAAATAATTTAATGAAATAATTTGAAGCACCAAAGGAGCTCTCGTATGGATATCTTTGAAAAATGCTATCGTTACACCCTTGCTGACCAGTACCGGGAGATGGGCATCTACCCCTACTTCCACGCGCTACAGTCCCGGCAGGACGTGGAGGTCATCATGGAGGGCAAGCGGCGCATCATGCTCGGCTCGAACAACTACCTCGGCCTCACCACCGCGCCGGACGTGATCGAGGCCGGGATCAAGGCCTTCGAGCAGTACGGCTCCGGCTGCTCCGGCTCCCGCTTCCTCAACGGCACGCTGCAGATGCACCTGGAGCTGGAGCGGGAGCTGGCGGACTTCGTGCACATGGAGGGCGCGGTCACCTTCTCCACGGGCTTCCAGTCCAACCTCGGCATCATCAGCGCCGTCGTCGGCCGTGGGGACTACGTCATCTGCGACCGGGAGAACCACGCCAGCATCTACGACGGCTGCCGCCTCAGCTACGGCAAGATGCTCCGCTACAAGCACGCGGACATGGACGATCTGAAAAAGCTCCTGGAGCGCATCCCGGAGGAGGCCGGCCGGCTGATCGTCACGGACGGCGTGTTCTCCATGGGCGGCGATATCGCCAAGCTGCCGGAGATCGTGGACCTGGCGGAGCGCTACGGCGCGCGCGTCATGGTGGACGACGCGCACGGCCTCGGCGTGATCGGCGAGGGCGGCCGCGGCACGGCCAGTCATTTCGGTCTGGAGGGCAAGGTGGATATCATCATGGGCACCTTCTCCAAGTCCCTGGCCAGCCTCGGCGGCTATATGGCGGCCTCGGAAAAGGTCTGCGACTACGTGCGCCACAACTCCCGCCCCTTCATTTTCTCCGCGTCCATCCCGCCCGCCTCCTGCGCGGTGGCGCTGGCCGCCCTGCGCCATCTGAAGGCGCACCCGGAGCTGCCCGTGCATCTGCGGGAGCTGGCCGCCTACGCCCGCGCGGGCCTGCGCGAGCGCGGCGTCCCCATCATCGAGTCCGACACGCCCATCGTGCCCATTTACACCTACGAGATGGAAAATACCCTGCGCAAGAACCGGGAGCTCTACGAGGCCGGCGTATACGTCAACCCCGTGCTGCCGCCCGCCTGCGCGCCTAACGAGTGCCTGCTGCGCACCAGCTATATGGCGACGCTGACCAGGCCCCTGCTGGACGAGGCCGTGGACATCATGGCCCGGGTGCTCAAGGCCTGAGCCCCGCGCACAGAAAACCGCCGC
>JAFUUR010000231.1 GCA_017477695.1 Oscillospiraceae bacterium
AGGCATTGCCGAGCTTCTGCTTGGTCTGGCCTTCAAACTGTGCTTCGGGGAGCTTGACGGAGATCACCGCGGAGATGCCCTCGCGCACATCTTCGCCGGAGACCTTGTCGTCTCCCTTGATGATGTTGTACTTGCTGCCGTAGCTGTTGATGACGCGGGTGAGCGCGGTCTTGAAGCCGGTCTCGTGCATGCCGCCCTCGGGGGTGCGGATATCGTTTGCAAAGGAGACGAGCAGCTCGTTGAAGCCGTCGTTATACTGCAGCGCGACCTCGGCGACCGCGTCGTCCTTGGCGCCGCTGAGATAGATCACGTCCCCGTGGATGGGATTTTTGTTTTTGTTGAGATAGGCGACGTACTCGCGGATGCCGCCCTCGTAGCACATCTGCTCCCGCTGCTCGCGGCCCGCGCGCCGATCCTCGATGCTGATGGTCAGCCCGCCGTTGAGGAAGGCCTGCTCCCGCATGCGCGTGTGCAGGATCTCATAGTCGTACACCGTATCGTCGAACATCTCGGGGTCCGGCCGGAAGCGGACGGTCGTGCCGGTGCGCTCCGTCTCCCCGACGACGTGGATCGGCTCCACGATATCGCCACGGGAGAAACGCATCTGGTAGATCTTGCCATCCTTGTGGACGTGGACCTCCAGCCACTCGGACAGGGCGTTGACCACCGACGCGCCCACGCCGTGCAGGCCGCCGGAGACCTTGTAGCCGCCGCCGCCGAACTTGCCGCCGGCGTGCAGCACCGTGAAGACGACCTCCAGCGCGGATTTGCCCGTCTGCTCCTGGATGTCCACGGGGATGCCGCGCCCGTTGTCGCGCACGCAGATCACGTCCCCCTCCTCGATGACGACCTCGATGTGCGAGCAGTAGCCCGCCAGCGCTTCGTCGATGGAGTTGTCCACGATCTCGTAGACCAGATGATGCAGGCCGGAGGAGGAGGTGGACCCGATGTACATGCCCGGGCGCTTTCTGACCGCCTCCAGGCCTTCCAGCACCTGGATCTGTGACGCGTCGTATTCCTGTGTGACTTTTTCTATGATATCCGACATAGATGCCTCCGAAAAAATGAATTATACGATGCCGGCCTCACACCGGCGCAGCAGCGTGGAAGAAGCCATCTGGCTGAGATACACCCTGCTGGTCTCCCCTTCCCGACAGATCACGAAGGATTTGGGAATATCCTCCGACGCGCTCACGACCTGGCCGGCCTTTTCCGCCATGGCCAGAAAGCGGCGCGTCAGATGGGACTGGGAGGTGATATCCAGGTCGAAGATGCCGACGATGCTGTCGGTACTGACGACCGTCCCTTTACCTAAATGCAGATACATCAGCGTATCCTGCCTTTTTCCACGAAGAGCACGCGCCCGCCCGTGCGGCTGGAGATCTCCGCGTCCTCACAGCAGGTGATCAGCGTCTGTCCGCCGCCGATGTGATTGAGTACGAACTCCTGGCGCTTGCCGTCGAGCTCCGAGAGCACGTCGTCCAGCAGGAGGATGGGGTATTCCCCCGTCTCCGCCAGGAAGATCTCCCTCTCGGCGAGCTTCAGCGAGAGCGCCGCGGTGCGGGTCTGTCCCTGGGAGGCAAAGCTCCGGGCCGGGCGGCCGTCGATCGTGATCTCCAGATCGTCCTTATGGGCGCCCGTCAGACACTGGCCGCTCTCCAGCTCCGCCTGGCGGTGGGCCTCCTGGTGCTCGCAGATATCGTAATAGATCTCCCGCGCGGAGGAGAAGGGATCGCGCACGGTGCTCACCGTCCTGTAGGCGATGGCAAGCTCCTCCCCCTCGCCGGAGAATTCCCGGTGGATGGGCGGCGCCGCCTCGTTGAGCCGGGCGGCGAAGGACGCGCGGTAGCGGATGAGCTGCGCCGAGGCCCGGCACATCCCGTCGGAAAACTCGTCGAGCGTATCCAGCAGGGAGGGCTTTTCCCGCCAGTCCTTCAGGATCCGCGTCTTATGCTCGTAGAGCTTATTGAACTGCGAGAGAATCTCCGCGTAGCGGGGGCGGATCTGGCAGATCGCGTTATCCATCAGGCGCCTGCGTATAGCCGCGCCCTCCTTGATGAGGTTCAGATCGTCCGGACAGAAGAGGACGACGTTCACGGTCTCCGCGAGCTCCGCGCCCGTCTTCTTCACGCCGTTTACCAGGATGCGCTTCGTCTGACCCGGACGCAGACGCAGCTCCACGGTCTGCCGCCTGTCGCGGCTGTAGACGTCCGCCAGGATCTGCGCCTCCGAATAACCGAAGCCGACCAGCTCCTTGTCGAAGCGCGTGCGGAAGCTGCGCCCGCAGGAGAGCATGTAGACCGCCTCCAGCAGATTCGTTTTCCCCTGCGCGTTCTGTCCGGAGATCACGTTGGTACCGGATGCGAATTCCGCAGTGTCCCACTCATAGTTGCGAAAGCCGTTGAGCGCGATCTTTTCAAGCTTCATTTCTGTCCACTTTCAGCCGGAAGCGGTCAAACTCCACCGTGTCGCCGGGGCGGAGCTTTTTGCCGCGCGCGGTGCAGACCTCGCCGTTGACCTTGACCATGCCCTCGGCGATCACGTATTTCGCCTCGCCGCCGGTCCCGACCAGGGAGGCGAATTTCAACAGCGCGTCCAGCTTGATATATTCTGTTTCTATATAAATAGTTTCCATTTTTTTCTGTTTTCACGCACCCGCGCGCAGACGCACGGGCAGGATCATGTAAGTGAACTCCTCGCTGCCGTCCGCCGCCTTTACCACGCAGGGAGAGGAGGCCGTGTTCAGGCAGACGAAAAGCTCTTCCTTGCCGGCCGCCTTCAGCGCGTCCATCAGATACCGGTCGTTGAAGCCGATCTCCAGATCCTCGCCGCTGCCCTCACAGGTGCAGGCGTCCTCCGCCTTGCCGATGGGTGTGACGCAGAGGCAGTCGATCATCCCGTCGCCGAAGACCATGCGGACGGGGTTGCTGTTTTTCTCGTTGATGATGAGCGCCACACGGTCGATCACGGACATGAGTTCTCCCCGGTCGACCTTGATCTGATAGCGGAAATTCTCGGGGATGGAACGCCGGTAATTCAAAAATTCACCCTCGAGACGGCGCGTGATCACCGTCGTCTCTCCGATCACGAAGGAGATGTGCTTGGCGCCGACGGAGATCTTTACCATATCGTCCGTATCCGCGCAGATGCGTTCGATATCGGACAGCGCCGCGCCCGGCACGACGAAGCTGCAGTCCTCCAGCTCTTCGCCGTCAATCTTCTCGGTACGCTTGGCCAGGCGGTAGCCGTCCACGGAGACGAGCGTCAGCTCATCGCCGGCCGCCTCGAAGAGCGTGCCGGTGTAGATGGGGCGCACGTCGCTGTCGGAGACGGCGAAGATCGTCTGGTTGATCATGCTGCGCAGAATCTTCTGCGGGAGGCGGATGGTATTGAGTCCGTCCACGTCCGGGATCTCGGGATAATCCTCCGCGTCCATGCCGATGACGTTGTATTCGCTCTTGCCGCACTTGACCTTCACGTTATGGTTTTCGTCCGTTGCGACCGTGACCATCCCGTCCGGCAGCTTGCGGATCATCTCTCCGAACAGGCGCGCGCCCAGAACGATGGCGCCCGGCTGCTCGATATCGGCAGCGACGTGGGTGAAGATCCCTTCCTTGAGATCGTAGCCCGTGATCTTCAGATCGGCTCCCGCCTCGAGCAGCAGGCCCTCGAGCGTCTGGATCGGGCTCTTGGAGGCGGCGGCGCGGGAGGCTACGGCACAAGCGTTCTGGAGCAGATATTTTTCACACGTGAATTTCATAGCGGTTCCTCCTAAAAAAAGTAGATAGAAAGAAAGACAGAATATTTTTATTAGTTTTCGTAGTAGAAGAAAAAAATGTGGAAAAGCGGGAAAAGCGGCGGGAGGACGGGCCTTTTCTGTGTGGACAGTTTTGTGGACACATTTTTTGGTTTTCACAGAAAAAAAAGGAAAAAAACTTTCCACAGGGCAGAGGTCCGTTTTCCACATAAAAAAGTGGAAAAGCAGTATTACTGCATGCCCACGTTATTGATGTTGGAGGTGATGTCCCGGACGATGCCCGCGATCTTCGGATCCTTCCGCAACAGATCTTCCACTTTTCTGATCGAGCTGAGCACCGTCGTATGATTTCGATCCTCATACTCCGCGCCGATCTCGTTGAGCGTTTTGCCGGTCAGTGTGCGCATCAGATGCATGGAGATCTGCCTGGCCATGGCCACGTTCTTGGCGCGGCTCTGCCCGCGCAGATCCTCCTCCTTAAGATTGTAGAACTTCGCCGTCTCCTGGATGATCAGCTTGGGCGTGGGGATGATGGCCCCGTTGCGGATCACGTCGTCGATCGCGCGGTCGACGGCTTCCTTATTCAGGTTTTCGCCGAGAATATCGACGTAGGCCGTCAGCCGGTTGATCACGCCTTCGATCTGCCGGATGTTCGCCGTGATCTTGGAGGCCATGTATTCCACGTTTTCGTCGGACAGGATCAGGCCCAACTGCGCCGCCTTGTTGCGGATGATGGCCATGCGCGTCTCCAGATCGGGCGGCTGGATATCCGCCATAAGCCCTCCCTCAAAGCGGGTACGCAGCCGATCGTCCAGCAGGGACATCTCCAGCGGCGGCCGGTCGGAGGTGATGACGATCTGATGGCCGGCCTCGTAGATGTTGTTGAAGGTGTGGAAGAACTCGTTCTGCGTCTGCTGCTTGCCGGCGATGAACTGGATATCGTCCACCAGAAACAGATCCAGGTTGCGGTACTTAGTGCGGAATTCCTCGCCCGTGCCGTCCTGGATGGATTTGACGAGCTGATTGGTGAACTCGTCACCCTTGACGTAAGCGATCTTCTTTCTCGGGTCGCGCTCGTGGATGGCCTGTCCGATGGCGAGCAGCAGATGGGTCTTCCCCAGGCCGGAATTGCCGTAGATAAAGAGGGGATTGTAGTTTTTCCCTGGATTGTCCGCCACGGCGATCGCCGCCGCATGGGCGAACTTATTGGAATTGCCGACGATGAAGCGGTCGAAGGTATAGCCCGCCATCTCCGGCAGGGAGTTTTCCTCTTTTTTGTGCTCCTTGTAATCCTGGATCTCCTCGCCCGCGAGCACCACCAGGTCAAAATCGCACGAGAAGAGATCGGACAGCGTTGCCTTGATGCTCTCGCCGAAGCGGCCCATGATGATGCTGCGCTTGAAATCCGTCGTGGTATGCAGGACGAGACGGCAGTCTTCGATCTCCACGGGAACGCAGTCGGAGAACCAGGTCTTGATCGCGGTGGGGGTCAGCTCCTTCGACAGGATCCTTATGACCTCATCCCATATATCTTGCAGAGAATTCATGATCGTTACCTCAAACAGGGTATATTTTATAAGCACTCTATTATAACAGTTCTGTGGAAAATATGCAAGATATAAATATAATATAGTAGGAAGTTTCCACAAAAAAAGAACGCCCGATACGAAAGGGCGTTCTTTTACCGTAAGCGGTGCGCTTACTTCCGGCTTTTCAGCTCCTCGAGGATGGCGGTGAGCAGCTCCTCGGACGTGGGCTTGGGCTCCTCCTCGGCGGCGGCCTCCTCAACGGCCTCCTCTTCCTTCTTCTTGGCCTTCTCGGCGAGCTCATGGGCCTTGTTCATGGCCTTGATGACGGAGAAGAGCACGAGGGCGATCACGAGGAAGTTGATGATGGCGCCGATGAAGGTGCCGAGACCGAGCACGAGCGCCTCGGTGTCCTCCGTCGCGGCGCGCAGGGTAATGTTCAGCGCGTCGGGATTGGGGCTGTTGAAGATGTACGCCAGCAGCGGGGTGATGACGTTGCTGACCAGCGCGGTGGTGATGGAGCCAAAAGCGCCGCCGATGATGACGCCGATGGCCATGTCCATCACGTTGCCGCGGGCGATAAAGGCTTTGAATTCTTCAAGGAATTTTTTCATGGGGATATCCTCTCTTTCATTTATTTGGAACGAGGACCGTGGTCCCGCCCATATACGGTGCCAGAACTGCGGGGATAGTCACGCTGCCGTCGGCCTGGAGATGGTTCTCCAGGAAGGCGATGAGCATTCTCGGCGGCGCGACGACGGTATTGTTGAGCGTATGCGGCAGATAGGTCCTGCCGTCCGCGCCCTTGACGCGCATCTTGAGGCGGCGGGCCTGCGCGTCGCCCAGGTTGGAGCAGGAGCAGACCTCGAAGTATTTCTGCTGCCGGGGAGACCAGGCCTCGATGTCGCAGGATTTGACCTTCAGATCTGCCAGGTCGCCGGAGCAGCATTCCAACTGCCGCACGGGGATCTCCAGGCTGCGGAACAGCTCGACCGAGAAGCGCCACATCTTTTCGTACCAGGCCATGGAGTCCTCCGGCCTGCAGACGACGATCATCTCCTGCTTTTCAAACTGGTGGATGCGGTAGACGCCGCGTTCCTCGATGCCATGCGCGCCCTTCTCCTTGCGGAAGCAGGGGGAATAGCTGGTGAGCGTCTGCGGCAGGCTCTCCTCGGGGATGATCTGATCGATGAACTTGCCGATCATGGAGTGCTCGGAGGTGCCGATCAGATAGAGATCCTCGCCTTCGATCTTGTACATCATGGCGTCCATGTCCGTCTGACTCATGACGCCCTCGACGACGTTGCCGTGGATCATGAACGGCGGGATGCAGTAAATAAAGCCCTTGCCGATCATGAAATCGCGCGCGTAGGCCAGCACGGCGGAGTGCAGCCGCGCAATGTCGCCCATGAGATAGTAGAAGCCGTTGCCGGAGACCCGGCCCGCGGCGTCCATATCCACGCCGTTGAAGCTCTCCATGATCTGCGTGTGGTAGGGGATCTCAAAATCGGGCACGACGGGCTCCCCGAAGCGCTCGACCTCGACGTTGGCGCTGTCGTCCGGTCCGATGGGAACGGACGGGTCGATGATGTTGGGGATGTTCAGCATGATGCTGCGGATGCGGGCGGCACAGCTCGTCTCCAGCGCTTCCAGCTCCGCGAGGCGCTCGTCGTTGGCCTTGACCTTGGCCATGTTCTCGTCGATCTGCGCCTGGATCGCCGCCTTCTCCTCCTCTGAGGCCTTCTTCAGCCTGCCGAAAAGGGGGCCGTTCGCCTTGCTCAGTTGATTGCGCAGCGCGCGCAGGTCGCTGGCCTCGGTGATGGCGGCGCGGTTCTGCGCGTCGAGCGCGAGCACCTCGTCCACCAGGGGCAGCTTCGCGTCCTGGAATTTTTTGCGGATGTTCTCCTTGACAAGCTCGGGGTTTTCTCTCACAAATTTGATGTCCAGCATAGTCTCTCTCCTGCTCTATTTCTTCTCTTTTAGCTTTCTCAAACTGTCGATCAGCGCTTCCCGGTCGTCCGCGCCGTAGAAATGCAGCGTGATGCGGCCGCCGCGCCGCCCGTCCGCAAGCTCCACCTTGCGTCCGAGCAGGGCGGACAGCTCCGCGGAGACCTCCGCCGCATAGTCCACGGTCAGGCCTTCCGGCGCGTCCGGCTCCCCCTCATCGCTGGGTTTAAGCAATTTTGCCGCCAACTGCTCGGTTTTTCGCACCGATAGCGAGCGCTTGATCACCTGTTCCGCCGCGTCGAGCTGCTGCAGGTCGTCGTTGATCGGAACGAGGGCGCGTGCGTGCCCTGCGGACAGCTCACCCTTTTCCACGAGCTCCATGACCTTCGGCGAGAGGGACAGCAGTCGCAGCGCGTTCGTGACCGCCGGGCGGGAGCGCCCGACGCTCCGTGCCGTCTCCTCCTGGGAGAGGCCGTAGTCCTCCATCAGAGAGCGGTAGCCGCGCGCCTCCTCGATGGGATTGAGATCCTCGCGCTGCAGGTTCTCCACCAGCGCGAGCTCCGCGGTGCGCCGGTCGTCCGCCTCGATGACGCGCACTGGCACCTCGCTCAGACCGGCCAGGCGCGAGGCGCGCCAGCGCCGCTCGCCGGCAATGATCTGGTAATAGCCGCTGTCCAGCCGGCGTACGAGGATCGGCTGCAGCAGCCCGTACCGGGCGATCGAGTCCGCCAGCTCCTGCAGCGCGCTCTCGTCAAAGTAGGCGCGCGGCTGGTCCGTGCGCGGCTCGACGCGGCTGATGGGCAGCGTCAGCAGTTCGGAAGCTTCCTCCCCGTCGTCGCCGCCGAACAGAACGTCCAGCCCGATGCCGAGACCTTTCTTTTCTTTCGTTGCCATAGCGCCTCCTTATCGTCTGCAGCGGGCGTCGAATTCCTCCGCGAGCGCCATATAGGCCCGGCTGCCCTTGTTGGCGCGGTCGTAGACCACGCCGGGCAGCCCGTGGCTGGGCGCCTCGGACAGGCGCACGCTCCGGGGAACGACCGTCTCGTAGACCTTATCCTTGAGATGGCGGCGCAGCTCGTTCGCCACCTGCTGGGTGAGGTTTGCGCGCGCGTCGTACATCGTCAGCACGATGCCCTCCACCTGCAGGCCGCGGTTGAGCCTGCGGCTGCACATCTTGATGCTTGTCATCAGATCGGCGATGCCCTCCAGCGCGTAATACTCGCACTGCATGGGGATGAGCACGCTGTCGGCCGCGACCAGAGCGTTCACGGTGAGCAGCTCCAGCGAGGGCGGACAGTCGATCAGAATATAGTCGTAATCGCTGTAGAGCCGCTGCAGCGCGCTTTTGAGCACGTACTCGCGCCGCTCCCGGTCGATCAGCTCGACGGACGCCGCGGCCAGCTCTTTGCCCGTGGGGATCACGTCTCCGCAGCGCGTATGCTGCACGCAGTGCTCGGAGAGCTCTCCGCCGATGAGCATGTCGTAGGTGTTGGGCCGCGTCGCCTTGGAGACGCCCATGCCCGAGCTCGCGTTGCCCTGCGGGTCGCAGTCGACCAGCAGCACGCGTCTGCCCAGCATCGTCAGCGCGGCGCAGAGGTTGACGCAGGTCGTGGTCATTCCCACGCCGCCTTTTTGATTTGCCACAGCGATCGTTTTGGCCATGTCCGCGCTCTCTCCGTTTCTCTTTGCGGCTCTATCTTCCTGTCGGGACGGGACGGGACGCCGTTCCCTCCTGCCGCAGTGCGGCCCGGCGAAGGACGCTGGCCCTTTCCTCCGGTGACGAGCCTATTATAACAGCATGCGGCGGCGTTTTCAATGTTTCACGTGAAACTTTTTCCGACAGGTTTCACGTGAAACATGCCGCTCAGCCGACGAGCATGTCGATATCCGCGAGGGAGAGGCCCGGGTGCAGCGCCGTGTTGAGCCCGTAGGCGATCAGCCGCGCCGCGGTGCGCACGTCGCTGTCGATGCTGCGCGGCGTCACGAACAGGGACTTGAGCGCCGGGTCCGGAGAGAGCAGGGCCGCATCGATCACCGTGGGGACGCCGATCGCCACCACGGGCACGCCGAGCGCCGCGCGGTCCAGGGCTTCCCGGTCGTTGCCGACGCCGGACCCCGGTGCGATGCCCGCGTCGCAGATCTGCACGCTGCGGCAAAGCCGGGAGAAGTCCGCGCCCGCCAGCGCGTCGACGGCGATCACGCAGTCCGGCCGGAGCTCGCGGCAAAGCACGCGGATCTGCGCGGCGCTCTCCACGCCCGTGGTGCCGAGCACGCCGGTACGGCAGAGCGCCGTCGACGCAAAGCCGCGAAACTCCCGCGGCGAGCGGCTTTTCAGATGGCGCGTGACGAGAATCTCCCCGGCGGCCAGCGATCCGAGCGCGTCGGGCGTGATGTCGGGGTTGCCGAGCGCGGCGATCAGGACGCGCTCCGGCCGCTCCGGCTCCAGGCCGCGGCGGATCAGCGCCGCCAGGGCGGCGGCGGCGCGGGGGAATTCCTCGCCGCCGCGCACGAAGTGCGCGGGCAGCTCCAGCGTGTAGTAGCGGCCGGCGGGCTTGCCAAGCGCACGCGCGCCGCGCTCGTCCAGAATCTCCACGGCCGTGACGGGCAGACCCTCCAGCGTCTCCTGCCGGGCCGTTACGCCGGGCAGCTCCCCCGCCGGCTCCGAGCGGAGGACGCGGGCCTCGCTCGCGAGATCCGTCCTTCCATTAATTACCAATTATTACCACCTCCGATCTATATATTGTGGAATTGACGGGCAAAAAATATGCAGAAATACAAGGAGAAAAAAAGAAAAGATTTTTGTGAAAAAATGCTTGCTTTTCAAGACTTTCTTTGTTATAATCACTAAACGCGAGTTGTTTGAACTCAATTTTATAGGAGGAGGTGGCGAACGAAGCATGGCCAACATTAAATCTTCTGCCAAGAGGGATCTGAAGTCCAAGGAACTCAGAGCGAAGAATCGCGCTGAGAAGACGCAGCTCAAGACCATGATGAAAAAGTTTGACGTCGCTGTTGCCGAGGGCGACCGCGAAACAGCCGTCAGTGCCTATAAAGTTGCTGTTAAGACTGTCGACCGCGCGGCCGGTAAGGGCCTGCTGCACAAGAACAATGCAGCGCACAAGAAGTCCGCGATGGCGAATAAGCTCAACGAGATGGCGTAAGCAGCCGTCTGCAGCGATAAGGGGACGCAGAGTTCTGCGTCCCCTTGGCATTTTCCGGGCGGGGCTTGACGGGAAAAAGGCCGCCCGGTATACTGTACACAATGCATTATTCGGAAAAGGAGCGGCGGCAGGATGAAAAAACTGATGCTCATCATCAATCCCCAGGCCGGCCGCGGCGGGTACCGGTATCATTTTGAAGAGGCGCTGCAGGCGTTGGACAAAGGCGGCTGCAGGACGACGCTCTTCTATACCGCCGGCCGCGGAGACGCCACGCGCTTTGCCGCGGAGCACGGCGCGGAATACGACTGCGTCGCCTGCATCGGCGGCGACGGGACGCTCAGCGAGGTCATCTCCGGCCTCATGCAGCTGGACGGTCCTCCTCCGCTCGGATACATCCCCATGGGCACGGCCAACGACGTGGCGACCACGCTGGGCCTGCCCAAGAACGACACGCTCGCCGCCGTGCGCCGCTTCCTGCGCGGCGAGCCGCACCCCTTCGACGTGGGCGGCTTCGGGGACGACGGGTACTTCGCCTATATCGCGGCCTTCGGTGCCTTCACCGAGGTCAGCTACGCGACGCCCCAGAACCAGAAAAAAGCCCTGGGCCACCTGGCTTACGTGCTGCAGGGTGCGGCGCAGCTTCCGTATATCGAGAGCTACCGCACGCGCGTGGAGTACGACGATGGGGTGATCGAGGCGGATCTGGTCTACGGCAGCATGTCCAACTCCACCTCCGTTGCCGGGATCGTGCATCTCAAGGAGGAGATGGTGAGCCTGGGAGACGGCGTCTCCGAGCTGGTCCTGGTCAAGGATCCGGGCAGCATGGAGGGCTTTGGGGATATCGTGACGAGCGTGCTGTCCCAGCGCTTCGACAGCGAAAAGCTGCTCATCCTGCACACGAGGAAGGCGCGCTTCACCTTTGAAAAGCCCGTGGCCTGGACCCGCGACGGGGAGGCCGGGGGCGAGCATCAGACGCTGGAGCTGTGCAATTACGAAGCGCCCATCCGCCTGATCTTCTGAATGCGAATTTCCGGTTGAAAAACCGGCGTCGGATGGATATAATGAATATCCGTCGGTAAAAAGCCAAAGTGCTTTTTGCTTTTCGCCATCATATATCCATTATAATGGCTAATGGCAAAGTCGGAAAAGAAAGGAACGATGCCAAATGAAGCGTCAGAAAATAGCGGGGATCTACGCCGATCCCGGCGCCTTTGAGGGCCGGAGCCTGACCGTATGCGGCTGGGTGCGCACCGTGCGCGACATGAAGAACTTCGGCTTTATCGAGCTCAACGACGGCAGCTGCTTCAAGTCGCTGCAGGTCGTGTTCGAGCGGGCCTCTCTCGAGAATTACGAGGAGATCGCGCGGCAGAACGTCGGCGCGGCGCTGATCGTGCGCGGGACGCTGGTCCTGACACCGCAGGCCAAGCAGCCCTTTGAGCTGAAGGCGGCGGAGATCGCGGTGGAGGGCCCCTCCTCGCCGGACTATCCCCTGCAGAAGAAGCGCCACAGCGTGGAATTCCTGCGGACCATCCAGCACCTGCGGCCGCGCGCCAACCTCTTCTCCGCCACCTTCCGCGTGCGCAGCGTCGCCGCGGCGGCAGTGCACGAGTTTTTCCAGGACCGCGGCTTTGTCTACGTGCACACGCCCATCATTACCGGCTCCGACGCCGAGGGCGCCGGCCAGATGTTCCGCGTCACCACGCTGGATCTGAACAACCTCCCCCTAAAGGAGGACGGCACGGTCGACAACAGCAAGGACTTTTTCGGCAAGGCCACGAACCTGACCGTATCCGGTCAGCTCAACGCCGAGAACTTCGCCCTCGCCTTCGGCGACGTGTATACCTTCGGCCCCACCTTCCGCGCCGAGGTGTCCTACACGCAGCGCCACGCGGCCGAGTTCTGGATGATCGAGCCGGAGATGGCCTTCGCGGATCTGACCGATTATATGGATACCGCCGAGGCGATGGTGAAGTATATCATCAACCGCGTGCTGGAGCGCTGCCCGCAGGAGATGGAGTTCTTCAACGCCTTCGTGGACAAGGGCCTGCTTGCCCGGCTGCACAACGTGGCGTCCAACGAGTTCGGGCGCATCAGATACACCGAGGCGG
>JAFUUR010000232.1 GCA_017477695.1 Oscillospiraceae bacterium
CGTACCGGCCGCTGCGCCTGCCCGTGCTCAGCGCGCCGCGCGCCGCGGGCAGCGCCCCGGAGCACGGCTGGGACGATACGGAGTTTTGGTTTTATGTAAACCAAAACCTCCCTTCGCGCACCTGGCAGCTCCCGCTGAGCAACGGCTCCTTCGGCTGCCTTGCTGCCGACTGCGGCATGAGCGGCCTATGGCTGCAGAACGCCCGCGAGATGCGCCTCGTCCCGCCCAATACGGACGTACGGGACGTACAGGGCGCGGAGCTGCTCTGGCTCAGCACGGAGGGAAAGCCCGTCAGTCTCTTCGCGGCCAACGACGGCGCCGCCTGCCGCGTCCGCTTCGCGCCCGGCTGGGCCTGTTGGGAAAAGGAGATCGCCGGGCGACGGGTGCGCACCACGGTCTTTCTCGACCCTGTGCGCGACGCGCGCATCCTGCTCATCGAAGGCGCGGCGGGCCTGCCGCTGCACTGGGCGATGCAGCCGCTTCTCGGCGCCCCGGACGCCGCCTCCCTGCGCTGCACGTTCCGTGACGGGACGCTCCGCGCGGAAAACCCGGAGGCCTATCTGCCGGGTACGGTGCTGCTCGCGCGCAGCAACTGCCCCAGCGCCTGCCGCACCGCCTTCACACCGGCCGCCATGCTGCTGAGCCTGGAAGCGCAGGAGCCGACCGTCCTGGTCTGCGGCTGCTGCTCCGAAAGCGAGATGTTCAAGTTATGTAAACCAGATGTTGCCAAAGAAGCCCTCCGCGCCGCGCAGCAGCGATGGCGGGCGCTGCTGTCCCGCCTGCAGGTAGAGACCGGGGACGCGGCCCTGGATCACTATCTGAACTGCTGGGCCGGGTACCAGACAGTCGCCTGCCGTCTCTGGGGGCGGGCCAGTCTCTACCAGAGCGGCGGGGCCGTCGGCTTCCGCGACCAGCTGCAGGACGCCGTCAATCTCCTGCTGATCGCGCCGGACCTTGCGCGCGATCGCATCCTTGACTGCTGCCGCCACCAGTACGTGGAGGGCGACGTGATGCACTGGTGGCACGCCCATCCCGAGGGCGACCGGGGCATCCGCAGCCGCTGCAGCGACGACCTGCTCTGGCTGCCCTGGGCGCTGTGCGAATACGCAGAGGCCACGGGCGACTTGTCGCTGTGTGAAGCCGAAGAGAATTATGTAAACTCGCCGCCCCTCGCGGATAACGAACGCGACCGCTACGAGCGGCCGGAGGTCTCGCCCGCGCGCGCCTCCGTCCTCTACCACGCGAAGGCCGCGCTGGATCGCTGCATCGACCGGGGCTTCGGCCCGCACGGTCTGCCCTGGATCGGCAGCGGCGACTGGAACGACGCACTGGACGCCGTGGACGGCGAGAGCGTATGGCTCGGCTGGTTCCTCGCGCACTGCGCGGAGCGCTTCGGGCAGTTGCTTGATAAATTATGTAAACCAAGTAGCGCGCGCTACGCCGCCGTCGCACGGCAGACGGCGCAGGCCGCGGAGGCGGCCTGGAACGGCCGCTGGTACCGGCGCGGGTATTGGCCCGACGGGGAGCCTCTCGGCGGCGACCGGCGCATCGACGCCCTGCCGCAGGCCTGGGCCGTACTCAGCGGCGCAGCCGACAGCACGCACGCCCGGCAGGCGCTCGACGCGGCGCTCTATCGGCTCGTGGATGGGGAGCACCGGCTGGTGCGGCTTTTCGATCCGCCCTTCTCCGTGACAGAGCGCCGCCCCGGCTCTATCACGGGCTACGGCGAGGGCTTCCGGGAAAACGGCGGGCAGTACACGCACGGCGCGCTCTGGCTCGCCATGGCCTGCCTGCGCGCGGGCCGCGCGGCGCAGGGTCTGGAGCTGCTGCGCATGCTCCTGCCGGAGGGGGGCGACCTGCGCCGCTACGAGGCGGAGCCCTTCGTCCTCGCGGCGGACGTGTACGCGGCGCCCGGCTGTGAGGGCATGGCGGGCTGGACCTGGTACACCGGCTCGGCCGGATGGTATTTCCGCGTCGCGGTGCAGGAGCTGCTGGGCCTGCGCCTGTGCGGCGGGCGGCTCCTCATCCGCCCGCGGCTTCCGAATTATACCGCGCGCTGGGTCGACGGCGACGGTGTACGGCACTGCGTGCGCGTGGAGGGCGGGCACGTCACACTCGACGGGCAGCCTTGTCCCGAGGCAGGTATCCCCGACGGGGAAATAAAATGAAAACTTTGTAAAAAATCGCGCGCCGCCTGCTTTCCCCGCTATCATTTCCCGTGCCCTTGTGCTATAATGCTTGCAAGAAACAGACAGCAGACCGGACCGCGGATCTGCAATCGGAGGTGCACCATGGAACTGACCCGGACAGAGATCATGCCCGGCGTGTGGCTGAGCCATCTGCGCTCGGACAAATTCAAGACCGCGTGTATGAGCCTCTCCCTGCTGACCCAGCTCAAACGGGAGACCGCCGCCATGAACGCGCTCATCCCGCTGGTGCTGCGCCGCGGCACGACCCGTCTGCCGGATATGGAGGCCATCTCCGCCCGGCTGGAGGAGCTGTACGGCACGGCCATCGAGCCGGTCGTCCGCCGCATCGGGGAGATCCAGTGCATCGGCTTTTACGCGAGCTTCCCCGAGGGGGATTTCCTGCCCGGCGGGCAGGACGTGCTGTACGACGCCGCCTCCCTCATGGGCGAGCTGCTGCTCTCCCCCGCCACACGCGGCGGCCTGCTGCTGCCGCGGTACGTGGACAGCGAGCGGGAGAAGATGCTGGAGCTGATCCGCAGCCGCATCAACGAGAAGCGCAGCTATTCCCTGATCCGCTGCATCGAGGAGATGTGCTGCTATGAGGACTTCGCGGTGAGCCGCTTCGGCGGCGAGAGCGAATGTGAGGCGATCCGCTATCAGAAGCTGACGAAGCAGTACCGGAGCCTGCTGCAGACCTGCCCGATCGAGATCTTCTACTGCGGCCGGGCCGCGAACGCCCGGGTCGCCGCCGCCCTGCGCGACGCGCTGATGACCCTGCCCCGCGGTGAGATCGACTACGAGATCGGCACCGACGTGCGCATGAACGCGATCGAGGCGCAACCGCGCTTCGTGGAGGAGGCGCTGGACGTGACGCAGGGCAAGCTGGTGATCGGCTTCCGGCTGGGCGAGTGCATGCAGGAGCCGGATTTGCCTGCCCTGTGCGTGTTCAACGGCGTCTTCGGCAGCGGCACGACCTCCAAGCTCTTTATGACCGTGCGCGAGAAGCTGCAGCTCTGCTATTACGCCAGCTCCATGGTCGACACGCACAAGGGCCTGCTGTTCGTCGCCTCGGGGATCGAGTTCGACAAGCGCCAGGCCGTCCAGGAGGAGATCTTCGCCCAGCTGGAGGCGATCCGCCGGGGCGAGATCAGCGACGAGGAGCTGCACGCGGCGCGCGCCGGCTTCGCCTCGGAGATGCGCGCCCTACTCGACAGTCAGGGCGATCTGGAGGGCTTTTATCTCTCCCAGGCGCTCGACGGCGCCGATTGCACCCCGCTGGAGTTGGCGGAGCTCGCAGAGACCGTTACCCGCGAAGAGGTGAGCGCCATCGCCGCCAGCGTGGAGTGCGACCTGATCTATTTCCTCCGGGGCGGCGGCTCCGGGGAGGAGACCGACGATGAGGAGGACAAGACGGATGGAGAGGCTTGAATACCCCGGCCTGGGCGAAACGCTGTATGCGGCCACGCTCCCCAACGGCCTGCGCCTGCGCGTCATCCCCAAGCCCGGCTTCCGCAGCGCCTTCGCCGCCTTCGCGACCGATTACGGCGGCGCGCACCGCCGTTTCCGCATCGACGGGGAGACGGTCGACACGCCGGCGGGCGTCGCGCACTATCTGGAGCACAAGATGTTCGACCTGCCCAACGGCGACAACGCGCTGAACATCCTCACCGCTAACGGCGCCGACCCCAACGCTTTCACCTCCAGCGGCATGACCTGTTACTATTTCCAATGCACCCACAGCTTTGAGGAGAACCTGCGCATGCTGCTGCACTTCGTCTCCACGCCCTACTTCACGGAGGAGACCGTGCAGAAGGAGCGGGGCATCATCGCGCAGGAGATCCGCATGGGCGAGGACAATCCCGGTACCGTGCTCTACTATTCGCTGCTGCGCCAGCTCTACGCCCACCATCCCATCCGGGACAGGGTGGCCGGCACGGTGGAGAGCATACAGGAGATCACGCACGATACGCTGTACGCCTGCCACAAGGTCTTCTACGCGCCGGGCAACATGTGCCTTTGCGTGGAGGGCGACGTGGATCCCGAGCGCATCCTCGCCATCGCGCAGGAGGAACTGCCCGCGGAGAGCGGGAGCGTCCCGGAGGCGGACTTCGGCAAGCCGGAGGACCCTCTGCCCGTGGAGCCCTTCGCGCGGCTGTCCATGCCGGTCTCCGCGCCGCAGTTCCTGATCGGCGCCAAGCTGCGCCCCGCCCCGGCGGGCGAGGCGGCGCTGC
>JAFUUR010000233.1 GCA_017477695.1 Oscillospiraceae bacterium
AGTATTGTCTCCTTTTTTCTCTACATCTCGTTGGTCCGAGTAGAGGGACTTGAACCCCCGACCTGATGGTCCCAAACCACCCGCGCTACCAACTGCGCTATACCCGGATATGCCGTCTGTTTTCCGTGCTTTGCATTATAGCGCAACTTCTCCGCCGGCGCAAGGCTTTTCTGCGCGGCGCTTTCTCCCGAAATACTAAGAAAACTTAAGAATCCATCCGATTGACAAGCTTTTCGCTTCGCGATATGATGAGCTTACCAAAAGGCGTGAGGCCGCGCGCACCCGCGCGGCGTCAGCGCTCGGCGCAGGGACTGCCCTTCCGCAGTCCGCAGTGAAAGGATAGAGAACCATGATGAAACGAGTACGCAGACAGATCCTTGCCCTGGCGCTGGTCTTCTGCCTGCTGGCCGCTTACGGTGCGGCCGCATACGCCGACACAAAAACCACCTCCGTGACCGCCACCGTCGGCAAGGAGTTCAACTACTCCGAGACCATTTCCGGCGAGATCAAGGAGATGCAGAAGAGCGGCGACTGCCCGGGTCTTGTTTTCGGCGTCGTCGCGCAGGGCTTCGTGATCTACGGTACGCCGACCACTCCGGGCACTTATACGCTGCAGACCGTCGTAAACATGAAGGACGGCAGCTCGGACACCTATTCCGTCACCATCACCGTGAATGCCGCCGGTGAGGGCGGAGGCTCCGGCGGGGAGCAGGCCGTCGTCGTTCCCGCGACGCCCTCGCCCAGTCCTGCAGCCAACGGCAAGGTGACCATCACCAAGCACCCGACCGGGGAGACGGTCGAGTCCGGCGGCACGGCCTACTTCGTGGCCCGCGCGGAGAACGCCGAGACCTTCAACTGGGGCCTCTACAACCCCAGCACCGACGACTACTACACCTCCAAGCAGGCCCAGGAGCATTTCTCGGGTCTCAGCGTTGAGGTACAGGGCGACGCGAGCGACACCACGCTCATCCTCTCCGGCATCGGCTACTCCCTCAACGGCTGGTACGTAGAGGCGCGCTTCTTCGGCAGCGACAAGACCAACCGCGCTTTCTCCAATGGCGCGCGCATCACCGTCACCGGCGGCACGCTCCCCACGCCGAAGATCACGAGCGGCCCGAGCAGCGTGAGCCTGGAGCGCGGCAAGACCGCCACGCTCTCCGTCAAGGCCTCCGTGGACGCCGGCACGCTCAATTATCAGTGGTACAAAAACGACGTGGACAAGAACTCCGGCGGCACGGCCATCACCGGCGCCACCTCTTCGAGCTACACGCCGCCCGAGACCACCGGCACCACGTATTACTACGTGAACGTCTGGGGCTCCGACGGTACGCGGGAGAGCACGCACGTCAATTCCGCCGTCGCCGCGGTGCAGTACCCAGCGGCGCCCGCGACCCCCACGCCGACCAGCACGCCGACCACGCAGACCGGAACGCAGAGCGGCATCCAGTATGACGTACCGACCGGGACGGACGCGCAGTCCGGCACAAGCACGGCGCAGACGGGCGGCACCACACAGACGGGCGGCGCGTCCGACCCGCAGAACGGGAACAGCGCCCCCGGGTCGACCCAAGCCGTCGTCACCACGGTGGAGCCGGAAGGCGTATCCACCTCGTCCCACGCGCGCGGCCATTCCACGATCATCGTGCTGATCCTGATCCTGGCCGCCGTACTGCTCGCAGCCTGCATCGCGCTCTTCATCCTCAAGCGCAGCCAGCAGGACGAGTTCTGAGGCGGGCCCTGCCTTGCGGCACGCCGCAAAAGGCAAAGCGCAGCACGGAAAGCCCCGCGTCGGCGGCCGCACATTCCCTCCGAAAAAATGCAGGAGCTTCAAAAAAGCTCCTGCATTTGCCGTATGTCCACAACCCGCGGAGGGCTTGCAAAAGCCCGTGGGGTCCTGTATAATCGGTTTCACACAATTTGAGAGGTGATAGCATGACTGCCAAAGTATATTTTTCCCGCGAGATCACGCCGGAAAAGGTCGTCGACCTGTACCGCGCTCTCGGCGTGCAGTTGCCCGGCAAGGTGGCCGTCAAGGTCCACTCCGGTGAGAAGGGCAATCAAAACTTTCTGCGGCCCGATTTCTGGAAGCCCATGGTGGACGAGGTACAGGGCACGATCGTGGAATGCAACACCGCCTACGGCAGCGTGTTAGGCGGCGTGCGCGATCATACCGAGTCGCACCGCAAGCTGATCGAGTACCACGGCTGGAGCAAGTGCTTCACGGTCGATCTGATGGACGCCGAGGGGCCGGACGCGGTCTGGGAGATCCCGAACGGCAAGATCCTCAAAGAGAACCATCTGGGCAGGAACATCGAAAACTACGACTCCATGCTGGTGCTCGCGCATTTCAAGGGCCACCCCCGGGGCGGCTACGGCGGCGCGCTCAAGCAGCTGTCTATCGGCTGCGCCTCGGCCAGGGGCAAGGCGCTGATCCACTCCGGCGGTGTGACGGACGACACCCTGGAAACATGGAAGAAGCACGCGAGCAACGTCGTCTTCCCCGAGGCCATGGCCGACGCCGCTTCCTCCGTGGTCAAGCACTTTGAGGGGAAGCTCGCCTTCATCAACGTGATGAAGAACCTGTCCGTCGACTGCGACTGCTGCGCCGTCGCCGAGGACCCCTGCATGAAGGACGTCGGTATCCTCGCTTCCCTCGACCCGATCGCCATCGACCAGGCCTGCATCGACCTGATCTACGGATCCGACGATCCCGGGCGCGACCATTTCGTCGAGCGCGTGGAATCCCGCAACGGCATCCACACCATCGAGGCTGCCGCGGAGCTCGGCTTCGGCTCCCGCGCGTACGAGCTCGTCGAGCTCTGATCTCCGGCGCCGTGACCGCAGCGCCCCTGCCGAAGCGGCAGGGGCGTTTTGCCGTGCGCGTCGGGTTTTGAAAATGCACACTTGGAAATCTCCCCGCAGCTATGGTATACTGCTGTGCGAAGCGAGGTGTATCGCGTGATCGTAACGCTCCTGATCCGCAAGATCCTGTCCATGTTCCTGATGATGTTCTTCGGCGCGCTGCTGGTGCGTTTGAAGCTGTTGAAAGCGGAGGACAGCCGCGTCCTCTCCGCTCTGACGATCTATCTCGTCATCCCCTGCTTGATCCTCTCCTCGTTCCAGATCGAATACAGCAGCGAGCTGCGCGACGGGCTGCTCCTGTCGGTCGGCGGCGCGGTGATCGTCAACGTGCTGCTGATTCTGCTGGCCTGGCTCGTCTGCCGCTTCTATCGGCTCGACCCCGTGGAGAAAAACTCCGCCATCTATTCCAACGCGGGCAATCTGCTGATCCCGCTGATCAGCTCCGTGCTGGGCAGCGAGTGGGTCATCTACTCCTGCATCTATATGACCGTGCAGATGTTCCTGCTGTTCAGCCACGGGAAATCCGTCCTCTGCGAGGAGCGGCACGTCGATCTGAGGGGAATCTTCAGAAACGTCAACATCATCACCATGTTCGCGGGCGTGCTGATGCTCATCTTTCATATCAAGCTCCCGCCGCTCGTGAAGGACTTCTGCGATTCGGTGAGCGCGATGACGGGCCCCCTCGCCATGATCATCACCGGCATGCTCATCGGTGGCATGGGGCTGCGGCAGGTCTTTCGTTACCGCAGGATC
>JAFUUR010000234.1 GCA_017477695.1 Oscillospiraceae bacterium
AGCGCGCGGACCCTGGCCTTGAGCTCCAGGATATCGAAGGGCTTGGTGATATAATCGTCCGCGCCGGACTCGAAGCCCAGCAGCAGATCGGCCCGCTCGCTGCGGGCGGTGAGCATGATGATGGGCACGGTGGAGAAGCCGCGGATCTCCTGGCAGGCCTCCAGCCCGTCCTTCTTCGGCATCATCAGATCCAGACTGATCCGATCGTAGCCGCCGGCGCGCGCCATGCTGACGGCGTCCTCGCCGTCGTAGCCCGCGTCCACGGTGTAGCCCTCGTTTTCGAGATTGAATTTGATCCCCTTGACCAGCAGCTTTTCGTCGTCGACGACCAGTATTTTCATAGCGGAACTTCCTCGAAAGCCGTATTTTTAAGTTGCATTTCCCCGGGGGAAACCGTATAATAATTCTATGGCGGCAAAATGCCGCGGCTGCCGCGGTGCGTTTTGCCGCGCCGCTCCTGCCGCGAAGCGGACGCCGCGTCTGCCGCCTCATATTATAACAGTATAACACATTCCGGGAAAAACGGGAGAACAAAATGAAAAAAATCAGACTTTTCCCTTTGATATTGCTCGTATGCCTGGTGTTCGGCATGGCGGCGCCCGCGGCTTACGCGCTCGAAGCGCCCAGCCTGGACGGGCAGGCGGCCGTGCTGGTGGATCTGGACTCGGGCCGCGTCCTTTACGATCTCAATAAGGACGAGCGGCGCGCGCCCGCCAGCCTCACCAAGATCATGACCGGCCTGCTCGCGCTCGACGCGATCTCCAACGGCCGCTGCGGCTGGGACGATATGGTCACCGCGCAGGCGGACTGCCGCGAGGGCCTCGGAGAGGACAGCAGCTCCGCCGGCATCAACCCCGGGGACGTGATCTCCATGCGCGACCTGCTCTACTGCGCGCTGATCTCTTCGGCGAACGAGGCCTGCAACATCATCGCCTCCTATCTGGAGGGCAGCGTCAGCGCCTTCGTGCAGAAGATGAACGACAAGGCCGCCGAGCTCGGCTGCCTGAACACCCACTTCGCCAACACCAACGGTCTGCCCACGGAGGACCATTACAGCTCCGCCTACGACATGTACCTCATCACCACCGAGGCCATGCGCTATCCGGACTTTATGGAGATCGCGAACACCGTGAGCTATACGACCGAGTCCATCACCCTCAACGGGGGCGAGCCCATCGGCAACTCCAACGCCCTGATCAACCCCCGTTCGGATTACGGCGGCAGCCGTTACCTGTACGAGTACGCCTCCGGCGTCAAGACCGGCTACACCCGCGCCGCGGGCTACTGCCTGATCTCCACCGCGGAGAAGGACGGCGTCCGGCTGATGGCGGTGGTCATGGGCTGCAACGGCTGGCTCAACGCCGGGCTCGAGGAATACCGCAACTTCTCCGACACCATCTCGCTCTACGACTGGGCCTTTGAGAACTTCGCCTACCAGACCGTGCTGAGCACCTCCGAGCAGCTCAGCCGCGTGAAGGTGGAGCTGGCCCAGGGCGACGGGGAGGCTATCCTCCACGCGCAGCAGGACGTGCGCCTGCTCCTGCCGGTCGGGGTAGACACGGGCAGCGTAGAGACGCAGGTGAGCGTGTATGACGACAGGCTCGTCGCCCCCATCTCCGCGGGGACCGTGCTGGGCGAGGCCCGCGTGTACGTGGACGGGGTCGATTACGGCAGCGTCCGCCTCGTCACGAACGCCGACGTGGAGCTGGCGCGGGGCGAGTTCATGAAGATGCGCATCAAGGAGTTCTTCTCCAAGGGCTGGGTCATCGCGATCCTGGTCGTGGTGCTGGTGCTGGGCACGGCGTATATCATCCTCATCACCCGCTACCGCAAGCTGCGCAAGAAGCACCTGCAGGAGCGCCGCCGCGCAGAGCAGCGCAGGCGGATCGCCGCGCAGGAGCGCGCCGCGCGGGAATCCGCGATCGACGCCTTCGACACCGATTGGACGGATATTGAATAGAGCAGCCCATGAGGCCGCACGGAAAAGCCCGTGCGGCCTCTTTTTTGTCGCCAGGCGTTAATTTCTTAGCACGTTCTTAACGCGCTTCCATAGTATAATCAAGCCGAATACGGGGGAGGGCGGATGCCGATGGCGGGAGATTGGAAAAAGCTGAAGAAATACACGCCCCTGTCGCTGCGGGGCTGGCTCGTATACCTGGCGGCGATGGCGCTGGCCTCGCTGCTGTGCATCCTGCTGCGGCAGCTCAGCACCTCGGACGTGCACGTGCCGCTGATCTTCGTGCTGGCGGTGCTCATCGTCTCGCTCCTGACGGACGGGTACTTCTACGGGATCCTCGCGGCGCTGACCAGCGTCTTCGCGGTCAACTACGCCTTCACCTATCCCTATTGGCACATGAACTTCACCATTTACGGCTACCCGCTGACCTTTCTGACCATGCTGGGCGTGGGCTGCGCGGTGTCCACGCTGACCACGCGCGTCAAGGAGCGCGAGCAGCTCCGGGTGGAATCCGAGCGGGAGAAGGTGCGGGCAAATCTCATGCGCGCCGTCTCGCACGATCTGCGCACGCCGCTCACGGCCATCAGCGGCTCGATCTCGGCGGTGCTCGAGAGCGAGGACACGCTCACGCCCGCGCAGCGCCGCGAGCTGCTGATCGGCGCGCGGGAGGACGCGGAGTGGCTCTGCCGCATGGTGGAGAACCTCCTGTCCGTCACGCGCATCGGCGACGGCGCGGCGGACGGTCTGCACAAGCAGGAGGAGGCGCTGGAGGAGGTGCTCGGCGCGGCGGTGCTGGCCTTCAAAAAGCGCAACCCCGCCCTCGAGGTCACGGTCACGGCGCCGGATACGCTCCTGCTCGTGCCGATGGACGCGGTGCTCATCGCACAGGTGCTGCAGAACCTGATGGACAACGCCGTGACGCACGGCCGCGGCACGAGCCAGGTCGCCGTCAGCGCGCGGACCGAGGCGGGCAGCGCCGTGATCACCGTGGAGGACGACGGCGGCGGGATCGAGCCGCGCCTGCTGGAGCATCTCTTTGACGGCACGCTGGCCTTCACCGGCGGCAGCGGGGCGGACACCACGCGCGGCATGGGCATCGGCCTGACCGTCTGCCGCACCATCGTCGAGGCGCACGGCGGCCGCCTCTCCGCCCGCAAC